>DASSDE010000379.1:0-3079 GCA_035697365.1 Kribbella sp.
GATCGCACCGCCGAGGCGCGCGGACTCGTCGAGGCCGTCGCGCACCGTCGTGAACCATTGGTGCCGGACGGCCGGATCGCCGTCCACGATGGACTTCGCCGGCTCGACCACGAACTGCTCAAGCTCGGGCACCGGGTCCGCGGGCGCGGACTCGGACTCACCGTTGGCCGCAACCGGGAGATCGGCGAAGGCCGCGCCAAGACGGTCGGCGAGAACCTGTACGGCGTCCCGATCCAAGGTCTCCAGGGTCCCGCCGGCGGTCCGGCCGTCGCGCTTCACCTTCACGCGGACCCGGAGCCGGCGTTCGCTGTGCTGCGCGGTGATCTCGGACTCCGCGTACCGGAGCAGCTCGGCGTTCTCGCCGAGTACGTCGAGCCGGGTGCCCGGTCCGAGGATGCGCAGCGCCTGCTCGATGTCTGCCCGCTCGATGCTCATCGCCCCACCTGCACATTCTGGAAACGTCCCGGCACGGTGCCGTGACCGACATGAGCCACCTGGAGCGGCTCGCCCTTGTTGCACGACGGGACGCCGTGCAACTTCCACTCGTCCGGGCCCCCGAGCGCATCCAGGCTGGCCCAGAACTGCGGGGTGACGCTCTGGTAGCTGCAGTTCTTCAGCAGCCTGCCGACCTTGCCGTCGCGGATCTCCCACCCGAGCTCGGTGGTGAACCGGAACGACATCCGCTGGTCGTCGATCGAGAAGCCGCGGTTGGTGTCGACCAGGATGCCGCGCTCGGTACCGGCGATCATCTCGTCCAGCGACGACTCCCCCGGCTCCAGGCAGATGTTGGTCATCCGTACCAGCGGCAGCCGCTGCCACCCGTCCGCGCGGGACGCACCGGTCGGACGGTCACCGAGCGCCGCCGCCGACTCGCGGCCCGACATGTAGCCCTGGAAGATGCCGTCCTTGACCAGTTGGGTGCGCTGCGCCGGGATGCCCTCGTCGTCGTATCCGAAGGAACCCAGTCCACCGGGGATGGTCGCATCGGCGTACGCGGAGACGATCGGCGAACCCCAGCGGAAGTTGCCGCGCCGCTCCGGGGTCGCATACGTTCCGCCGGCCAGGCTGGCCTCGGTGCCGAGTGCGCGGTCGGCTTCCATCGGGTGACCGGCGCACTCGTGCAGGACCATGGCCAGCTGGTTGCCGCCGGCAATGAGTGTGGTGACCTCGTCCGGGCACTGTGGCGCGGTCAGGAGCGCGACCGCCTCGGACGCGACACGGGCGGCGTTCTCCACCAGGCCGAGCGATTCGACGTGCTCCCAGCCGGCGGTACTGAAGTCTCCCCGCTGACCCCGGATCTGCCGCGGGACGCCCTGCGGGAACGACCGCCGTTGCAGGTCATCACCGTTGCCGGCGTTCACCATCAGTCCGCCACCGGACTCGGTCAGGGTCTGCTCGATCAGCGCGCCCTCGGTGTTCGCGAACACCTTCTCGTCGCGGTAGAGGTCGATCGAGGCCTCGATCTGCTGGACCAGCGGGCCGGCGGTCGACGCCTCCTTGACGGTGGCGGACAGCAGGTCGAGCTTGGTCGACAGCGGCACCTCGAACGGGTCGATCCGCAGCGGCGACGACCAGGTTGCCCGCGTCGTGACCGGATCTCCGAGCGCCACGTGGCCGGCACCACCGGCGGCGCGGGCCTGGCCGACCGCCTGCGCGATCACGCTGTCGAGGCCGTCGGGGTCGAGCCGGTAAGTGGCTGCGAAACCCCAATGGCCGCCGATCAGCACCCGGAGCCCGAGCCCGAGCGAGTCGTCGTACCCGACCTCACCCGGCCCGTCGAGCTCGACCAGGACCTGCTCGTGCGTCCGCCGGACCACTCGGATGTCACCGTACTGGACGTCCGTGGGCAGCAGGGCCAGCACGGTCTCGGCAGTGTCTCGCATCACTCGGACCTCCGAATCTGACGGGATGAAGCCTCACCGTAGCAGATGCTACGAGATTTTGAATAGAGGTCGTGATCACTACAGAACCGTGCGACGGACAGCACTCGACCCCGGTCCGCAAGGGCGCGGACCGGGGCCGATCGTCAACAGGGACTGGGTTTTCAGCGCTTCTTCGGCCGGACATCGATGGCCAGGCTGATGCTGAACGCGGCGACGATCAACGCGCCACCCAGGAGGGTCAGCCCGGTGTCGCCGAACAGCTTGGCGGTCATCGCGGCGAACAGCAGGACCAGCGAGACCAGCACGGCGACCGCAATCTTCCAGTCGTCACCGATGATGAAGTCGTACCAGAACTGCCCGAAGGACTTGAGGAACTTCACTTCTTCACCTCCATCGCAAGGTCGGCACCCGCCGGCGCCGGGGCGGCCGGTTTACGCAGCGCGGCAACGAAGATCCGGCTGAGCAGCAACCAGGCGGCGATCAGAACCAGGATCATCAGGTCGTGACCCGGCCAGCTCAGGCTCTCCCGGCCGTCGCGGAAGATGCCGATCCCCTCGACGGCCCAGTACGTCCCGAACGAAGCGAGCAGCAGGCCGACGCCGTACTTCAGCAGGTTCTCGTTGATCATCGACAGCGGCCGGCGCAGCGCCACCGCGATCCCGAGCACGATCACCACGGCCGCGACGGCACCCAGGCTCGCCGCCGGGATGTTGTCGGCATTCAGGCCGAAGGTCAGCACGATGAAGACGACCTCCATGCCCTCCAGGAACACGCCCTTGAACGAGACCATGAAGCCGAACATGTCCAGGCCGCCCCGGCTCTCCCCGGCCGCCTTCGCCGCCGCCACCTCCTCGCGGTAGATCGCATCCTCGTCGTGCACTGCCTTGCGGCCCGACGATCTGAGGATCGCCTTGCGCAGCCACTGCAGCCCGAAGATCAGCAGCAGACCGCCGATCGCGAGCTGCAGTGCCGACTCCGGCAGCCAGGTCGCCAGTGCGTAGCCGGCCGCCAGGGTCACCACCGCGAGCGCGCCGAGCGCCGCGAAGGTGCCGGCCAGCGCCGACCGCCAGCCGCGGGTGTAGCCCATCGCCATCACGATGGTGGTCGCTTCCACCATCTCCACGAAACACGCGACGAACGTCGCGATGACCAGCCCCCACGTTGCCGCGTCCATCTCTCACTTCCCTCGCTCAGTT
>DASSDE010000380.1:0-9614 GCA_035697365.1 Kribbella sp.
CGCTTGCGTGGACAATAAGTGAATGGTGACATCGGGTGCGTATCCGCTTCGTCGGACGCCGACCCAGGACCGGGCCAGCCGGCAGGTCGAGCGGATCCTCGACGCAGCCTGTGCCGAGGTGGTCGAACGCGGGTACGACGCCGCCTCGACAAGCGGGATCGCGAAGCGGGCCGAGATCGCCGTGGGCAGTGTCTACCGGTACTTCCCGGACAAGCGCAGCCTGATCCAGGCGATCGAGCGCCGGAACCAGGCCCGCTACACCGACGCGGTGCGGGAGCGGCTCGCGGACGTGACGAGCTGGCACGCGGCGATCGACGTCACGCTGGACACGTTCCGGGAGATGCACCGGACCGATCCGGGGTTCAAGGCCGTGGTGCTCAGCGGGCTCGGCGACCCGGAGCTCGAGGCGAAGCCGGGAGAGTTCGACGATCAGCACGCCGGCGAGTTCGCGGAGCTGTTGGTGGCACGCTTCGGTGCCCGCGATTCGCGGGACTTCCAGCTGGCCGTGACGCTGGCCATCACGATGGGCGAGGCACTGGCGCATCTGGCGGACCGATTGCCCGCGACCGAGGCGACGGCGGTCCTGGATCAGGGCCGGCCGGTGCTGTACAACCTGATCGCCCCACATCTTCCTGCTTGAGCCGTAGAGGAAGGCTCAAGCAGGTATTCCGTCAGGCTGCCGGGGCGGCCGAGTACGGGCCCAGGGTCGGCCAGTGGCTGACCCGTCCCGCCAGGCGAGCCCGGCGCGGGTTTCGGAGGTCGTACGCGACGATCACCCGGTCACCCTTGGTGTAAGTAATCCTGCTCCCGACCGGGAACTTGCGAGCGACCTCGTACGGTCCCTCACCCCGACGGGTGTAGTACTCGACGATGACCTCGGTGTAGACCGCCGGGGCACCGCTGTTCAGTTGGCCGCGGACCGGGCCACGCACCCGGATCACTCGTCCCGCGGTCTTCTCCTCCGTGCCGGTAGGGATTTCGTCCCGGCGCAGGCCGGCCAGGACCTCAGTCACGATGAAAGCCGCGACCACCAGCACCAGGCCGAACCCACCCAGTACAACGATCGTCAACATGGCACTCACCCCCGACGCGCCGCCCGCGAGCGACGCGGTCGTTTTGTCGAAACTGCCTGTGCGGCGTTTGCCGCTTACCGGTGGGACGCCACCGGACTCCACTTGGTTCCAATTACATTTCTACAGGACCATCTTTTCTTCTACAGCTCCATAGTAGAGTCCGGTGGAGCGGTGTTGCTAGAGGTAGAGTTGACCTGTAGTTGTCAGTTTCCGCCCATTCCGAACTGGTATTGCGGCGGAACGGGCCGCTGCGTGCCGAGCGCCTCCTCGGCGGCCAGCCAGTAGTCGGTGAGTGGATTCGCACCCTCACGCACGGTCGCCAACTGGATACCTGCCGCGAGCAGCTCGTGCGCCGCGGCCGGATCACCCGTCTCCAGCGCGTGCCGGACCCGCAACAGCTGGATCCGCGGATCGTCCGGCGCCTGCGCGAGCATCCGCTCAGCCCGCGGTACGTCCGAATCGAGCGCAGCCGCCACAGCCTCCACAACCAGAGGCACCAGCTCAGGCCGCAACTCCACAGCGCGCTCGTAGTACTCCAGCTCGCCCGTCACCAGCCCGAGGTTGCGAAGCGCCCACGGGTTGTCCCCCGACTGCCGCCACGCCTCGATTGCGCCGTCGACGTCATCGGCGTAGTGCCGCGCCACGCCACGGTGGTACCAGACAAGCCAGTTGTCGTCCGCGGCCTCCAGCAGCTCCCGCCAAGCAACCAGAGTCCCGTCCGGTACGTCATCACTTGCCGGCAACTGCCCGTCGAGCAACGGCACCCACGCCCGCTCCCGCGCCGTCAACGTGTCCTCGCTGAACGGCGTACCGTCCGACACCGTCCAACTGGTGCGCTTGAGCTCCAGGGCACCCCACCCCGACCCCATCGCCAACCGCTCCACCGGCGCAGCGTCTACAACCCCCAACCACTCCTGCTCCCGGCCAGGCAGCCCGTCCAGCACAGGAGCCAAGGCAGCGGCTCCCCCGGCCCGAGCTGTCTTCCAGTCCTGCGAGTGCGCAACACCGGCATCCATCGAGAGACTCCCGTACGCCTCCAGCCAGGACCACGAGGTCGCCGCAGGCAGCTTGAGATGCTCCATCTGCGTACGTGCAAGACCGGCCTGAATCTCGGCGTACCCATTGCCCTCGTGACCGGGCGCCAGCCACTCCTGCCAGCGATGGCCGCCATCTCCCTCGCCCCAGACGAACAGCTTCCGCCCCTGCAGCCGCTCGGTGGACGCCTGGACAAACCCGTCACCAGAGCCGTCGACGGACGCGATCCATGACCGCTCGTCGGCCAGCGGCTCGAAGAAGTAGTCGACGGCCCGCGGGTGCCGCATCGGGTACGTCAGGTCCGGCACAACGTCGATGAGGTCGATGAGATCGAGCCGGCTGCCGTACCCGAACCGCCACGCCTGATCAGCAGGTACCAGCACCCGACGGTCCGGCGACTGCGGTACGGCGATGTTCGACCACCAGTAGGCCGGGACCTCGACCGCGGACGGGTTCTGCAGCCGCACGCCGACGTACAGGAACTCGGAGTCGTCCGGCAACCAGAAGTCGAGCTGGGTAACGAGATTGCGGGTCCGCTCGAGCTCCCACAGCCGCAGGATCGGCGTACCGTCCGGGCCGTCGACCCGCGCGGCGTGCATCGGTGCGCAGGTGCCGGTCCAGTGACCGGTGCTCCCGACGTTCCACTCGACGCCGCCCGCGAACCAGGCGTTGCGCAGGGCAAGGTTCGCGGGCTGGAACACCGGGTTGCGGTAGAGCAGCTCGGTCCCGCGATGAACGAGCGAGTACAACCGACCACCGAGCCCGGGCAGAACGGTCGCGCGGACGTGCTCGTTCTCCAGTACGAACGCCGGCAGCGACGTCTCCACGAGCGTGCGGTCGTAGCCGTCCTGATTCAGGCACGGCAGCGGACTGTGCAGCCGCCCGTACTCGACATTCGCCCGCAGGTCGTCCGGCAGTTCGGCGATGTTCTCCACCACATGCGGCTCCCGCTGCATCCGAAGCGGCGCGAGCGGGTTCTCCACACCGAGCGAAGCTGCAGGAAGTACGACGTTTTGCGCAGAAAGGATCGTCACTGCCACATCTTCCCAAGTGCGCTATACATGGTCGACATGGACGCTGATGTGATCGTGGTCGGGGCGGGGTTGGCGGGGCTGGCTGCGACTGCTGAACTGGCGGACGCGGGGCGGAAGGTGCTGTTGCTCGACCAGGAGCCGGAGGCGTCGCTGGGTGGGCAGGCGTTCTGGTCGTTCGGCGGGCTGCTGTTCGTCGACTCCCCGGAGCAGCGCCGGATGGGGATCAAGGACTCCCGCGATCTCGCGCTGCAGGACTGGCTCGGCTCGGCCGGGTTCGACCGGCTGGACGACGAGGACAAATGGGCGCGGCAGTGGGCCGAGGCGTACGTCGACTGGGCGGCCGGCGAGAAGCGCCCGTGGCTGCACGCGCAGGGCGTCCGGTTCTTCCCCGTGGTCGGCTGGGCCGAGCGCGGCGGGTACAACGCCGACGGACATGGGAACTCGGTACCGCGTTTCCACATCACCTGGGGCACGGGTCCAGGTCTGGTGGAGCCGTTCGAGCGCCGCGTCCGGGAGGCGGTCGCGAAGGGGCTGGTCGAGTTCCGGTTCCGGCACCGGGTGGACGAGCTGACCGTGACTGGTGGTGTGGTGGACGGTGTCGCGGGCAAGGTGCTCGAGCCCAGCGACGTACCGCGGGGTGTATCCAGCTCACGGGTCGAGGTCGGCGACTTCGACCTGAAGGCGCAGGCCGTGATCGTCACGTCCGGGGGAATCGGGGGCAACCACGATCTCGTCCGGTCGCAGTGGCCGCAGCGGATGGGCGCACCGCCGAAGCGGATGATCAGCGGCGTCCCCGCGCACGTCGACGGCCGGATGCTCGCGATCACCGAGCAGGCCGGCGGCCGGTACGTGAACCGGGACCGGATGTGGCACTACACCGAAGGCATCCAGAACTGGGACCCGATCTGGCCGCAGCACGGGATCCGGATCCTGCCTGGTCCGTCGTCACTGTGGTTCGATGCCACCGGCAAGCGACTGCCCGTACCGTTGTTCCCCGGGTTCGACACGCTGGGGACGCTCGAGCACATCATGAGCACCGGGTACGACTACACGTGGTTCGTCCTCACCCAGAAGATCATCGAGAAGGAGTTCGCGCTCTCCGGCCAGGAACAGAACCCGGACCTCACCGGCAAGGACATCAAGGGCGTGCTCGGCCGTGCCCGGGGCGGGGCGACCGCGCCGGTGCGGGCGTTCATGGAGCACGGCGCCGACTTCGTTGTCCGCGGCAACCTTCCGGACCTGGTCCGGGGGATGAACGACCTGACCGGCGAGAACCTGATCGACCTCGACGACCTGGAGCGGCAGATCGTCGCGCGGGACCGCGAGCTGACCAACACCTTCACCAAGGACCTGCAGGTGACCGCGCTCCGCGGGGCCCGCAACTACCGCGGCGACAAGCTCATCCGGGTCGCGTCGCCGCACCGGATCCTGGACCCGAAGGCCGGGCCGCTGATCGCCGTACGGCTGAACATCCTCACCCGCAAGTCACTGGGCGGCCTGCAGACCGACCTGGACTCGCGGGTCCTGCGGACCGACGGCACGCCACTTCCCGGCGTCTACGCGGCCGGCGAGGTCGCCGGCTTCGGCGGCGGCGGCATCCACGGCTACCGCTCCCTCGAAGGCACCTTCGTCGGCGGCTGCCTCTTCACCGGCAAAACCGCCGGCCAAGCTGCGGCAGCCGCCACGCGCTGACGGCGCCGCCTCCGTCCGCCGAACCTTGCGACTGCCGCTGTGATCGCCGCAGCTGATCCCGGTATTCAGCGGGTGGCTTGCGGGCCGTCGCGGTGCCGGCCGGAGTAGTACGAAATGTGCCCCCGGCCAGCCTCACCGGCACCGGTCACCAGCCGGCCTTGGCCGGCCTGGGCCATGCCGGACTCCGCCAGCCGAAGATTGTCGTCCAGCTCCGGATTCGCATCCCGGGCCCGGATCTCGGCGGCCCAGTTCGTCATCGTCGTCCGAATGCCTTCGATCTGCTCCGGCGGGCAGCCATAGTCTGCGAAGTCCTTGTCCGGCAGCCGGGTCGCCAGATCGAGCTGTTCGGTCAGCATCGGTCGATCCATCCCGTCGACCTGCTTGTCGTCTCCGAGCTCAAGCAAGCGTCCCCGCGAATAGCCGGCGGCCATCGCGGCCTGGATATCGATGAAGTCCTTTGCCGCACCGCGATCGTAGATGCCCTGCATCTTCGCGGCGACCGCATCATCGCGGTGCAACATCGGCCCAACCTCCGTCTCGATGGGCTCCTGCGCGCGATAGTCGCGGATCGCGTCGATGCCGATGCTCTGCCCGGCAGGATCAGTGATCTGAAGCTGGGCGAACTGCGGGCCGCGCTGGTCCAGCGTGACCTGGTATCCCTCGGCCTCATAAGCTTGCCTCAGGTCGTCGAAGGTCCGTTCGAAGTCGATGTCGCCTCGATTGGTACACAGGTCCAGATCACCCGACGGCCTGGTGCCGATACCGTGCATGCCGAGCGCGTTGCTTCCGCCCAGTGCGTAGCCGCGGTCCCGGACAGCGGCCAAGCCGATCCGTGCCGCTCGTTCCTGGGCAGGCTCCATCACTTCGAGGAGCTGGGCCGCTGCGGAGGATCGGGTCGTCCGACCGCGGCGAGCTCGGGAAACCGTGCATGCCACTTCGGAAAGCAGTAGCGCGGCAGCACAAGATACGGCCACACCTGCAGCAGCAGGCCGCGATTCAGGTGCCGAGTCAGCTCCTCGGCGCGACGAGCCTCACTGATCACATGTGCGTAGAAGGAGATGCGGTCGCCGAGAACATCGAGATCGTAGCGATTGGTGGGCGGCGGCCGGAGTTCCGGGGGAAGCGACACGACCCCACTTGCCGGCCCCTTCAGGTCGTCCAGTGAGTCCGGCACCACATACGGGATCGTGGCGCCGGTCTGGAAGCCTCGCTTCGTGATGCGGTCGTCGTCGGACATGCGACCAGTATCGCGGGATCACGGCCTTGCTGTTCAGAACACCATCGACAGGAGGTCGGCGAAGAGTTCTTGTTCGTCGATTTCCAGGCCGCGGTTGGTGAACCAGGTGGACATGTTGTGGCAGTCGCGGAGCAGGAAGTCCATTCCCTTCGGGTTGCCGACGATGTCGACGACCTGCGGTAGATCGATCAGGACGATCCGATCGGCCTGCGCCAGGACGTTGTAGGGCGAGAGGTCTCCGTGCGCCAGCCCGGCGCGGGCCAGCTCACGCATCCCGTGCCGCAGCTGCTCGAAGTACACGCCGAGCAGCTCCTTCGACGGCCGGACCTGCGCGAGCCGTGGGGCGGCACCGCCCTCGCCGTCGTCGATGAACTCCATCAGCAGCTCGGTGCCGTCCACCTGCACGGGGTACGGCACCGGGACGCCGGCCTTCCACAGCCGGTTGAGGGCGTCCCACTCGGCGTACGCCCAGCCGCCTGCCGCAACGCTCCGGCCGTGCGAGGTCTTCTTCGCCATCGCGCGGCTGTCACGGCTGTTGCGGGTACGGCGGCCTTCGACGTACGACGTGCTGCGATGGAAGGACCGGTGCTCCTCGGTGCGGTACCGCTTCGCGGCCAGCAGCGAGGACTTCGCCGGGTTGCCGCCGATGGCTTCGACGGCCCGTTCGACCAGGAAGACGTCGGCTTCCTTGCCGGTTTTGAGGACGCCGAGCTCGGTGTCGATCGCGGCCTGTTCCGTCACAACCCACGAGGGGCGTGGTTCCGGGCCGCGAGAACCGCGCTCGACGTCCAGCCAGGTGGACCAGCGCTGATCCGGTCCCAGTTCCTCGTCGATCGACTGGAACTGGAAGGTGAAGTAGTTATCGGTGAGTTCGTACTCGGATGAAGACAACTGGAGTGCTCCTGAACCGTGAAGTGAGACTGACGCGGGCATGCCGCAGCACAGTGATTGCCATCCGTCAGCCCTCCTCAGGTCCAGGCGGCGCTCGTCACCGCTCGGTGGCACCAGGATGCCCGGGCGTTCCGGGCTCCGCAACGTATTTACCCGGTGATTTACCGGAACTGCGACCTCGCGGTCGGCCGCAGCCGGAGCTCCTGCACCGGCTTCGCGGAGCGGCAGACCAGCTCCGGCCGCACCCGCTCCCGCCAGGCCCGGGACGCCGCGAGCTGCCGGCGGTGTTCGTCGTACGCCGCGTCGCCGGGGAACCGCGCGAACCAGGCGAGCACCACCTCGTCCCGCAACGGCAGCTGCGGAAAGTTGTTCTTGGCAACCAAGCTCTCGAACACCGCGACCGGCTCGGCACCAGTGGCGGTCAGCACCGGCACGACCGTGTCCATGAAGTACTCGACGAAGCCGTCGTCCTCCGCGCCGCGGTGATACACGGCGCCGGCGATCACCGAGTTCGGGGCCGGATACCCCGTGTCGGCGCGCGGTGCGTCGAGCGCGGGGTATCCGGCGCGGAGCCGTACGGGCTTCAGCAGCAGGGCGTTGTCGGAGTCGACCATCGTCGCGTTGGCGGCCGCGGAGTGCGCACGCCAGATCGGGCCGTAGTAGAAGGCGTTCAGGGCGTCCGCGCGGGCCGGCAGATCGCGGAACCCGCGGATCCAGACGAACCGGTCCGGGTCGTCGAGATCGCGGAACTGACCGGCGATGTGCATCCCGGTCTGCTCCTGCCCGTCGACGAAGTACGTGTCGAACAGCTCGATCAACGTGTCCCGTTGCCCGGGACGCAAGGTGTACTGGCGCAGGTCGAGGACGGCGCAACACTCGTTCATGAGTGCGAGCAAACCACCGAAACCTGACAGTTACTGTCAGGCGACACTCGTTTCAAACAGCCGTAACAACCGGGCACTTGCAAGCTCGGCCCGAGTTTGATCTGGTGGAACCAGTGGTCGAGCCATCTGCCACACGAACTGCACGACGACACGACGAGGTATCTCCCGTGACGATCGCAGCAATCGAAGATTCCAAGCAGAGCATCGCCGACACCACCCACGAGCTGCTGCTCGAGGCGGACGCTGTCCCCGATCCGCGGCACCAGGCGTGCCTCGACCAGGTCGTGCTGCTGAACGCGCCGGTGGCCAGATCCATCGCGTCCCGCTATCGCAGCAAAGGCGTCGACTCCGACGACCTCGAACAGGTCGCCTATCTCGGTCTGGTGAAGGCCGCGAACGGCTACCGGCTGGACGCCTCGACAGCCTTCCTGTCGTACGCGGTACCGACGATCCGCGGCGAGCTGAAGCGCTACTTCCGCGACTGCGCGTGGACGATCCGCCCGCCGCGGCGGGTACAGGAGATGCAGGGCAGCATCGCGGCCGCCGAGCCCGAACTGATGCAGCGCCTCGGTCACGTACCCAGCGACCGGGAAACCGCCGCAGCACTCGGCACCGATCCGTCCGAGATCGCCGAGGCCACGTCGGTCCGCGGCTGTTTCAACACGCTGTCCCTGGACGCTCCTGGTACGGCTGAAGGCGGCACCAGCCTCATGGAGACGGTGGCGAACGCCGAGGACGGGTACGACCTGGTGGAGAACGTCCACACCCTGACGCCCGCGGTCGCGAACCTCGGCGACCGGGAGCGGCGGATCCTCCAACTGCGGTTCGGCAGCGGGTTCACCCAGGAGGAGATCGGGCACGAGCTCGGCGTCAGCCAGATGCAGGTCTCCCGGCTGCTCCGCGGCATCCTCGAGAGCCTCCGCGCCGACCTGGCCGCGCACGTACCGAAGGACGGGTAGTGGTCCGCTCCGCCCGCCCAGCTTGAGCCGGTGCCACGCTCGGGAAGTGGCGGCTGAGCCCACCACTACCCGTTCTTCGGTGCGGTACCGTCGCAGTCGTGGACTTCGAGGAGGCGGCGGATGCGGTGTACGCGGCGCCGGCGGCCGACTTCATTGCTACTCGCAACGAGCTGGCCAAGCAGCTGAAGGCCGACGGTGACCCGCTCGGGTCGACCCGGCTGAAGGCGCTGCGGAAGCCGACGGTCGCGGCCTGGATCGCGAACCTGCTCGCCCGCAACCTGCCGGACGAGCTCGACGACCTGCTCGCGCTCGGCGACGAGTTCCGCGAGGCGACCGCGGACCTCGACGGCGACCGGCTGCGCGAGCTGACGCCGCGCCGGCACCAACTGCTCGACAAGCTGACGAAGGAGGCCGCGCGGCTGGCCGCCGACGAGGGGCAGAAGGTCAGCCCTGATGTCGGTCAGAAGCTGCGCGAGACGCTTGACGCTGCGCTGGTGGATCCGGCTGCGGGTGACGCCGTCCGCGACGGACGGCTGAGTAGTGCGCTGCGACACGTCGGGTTCGGGGTCGTCGACGAGAACGGCGAGCCGTCGAACGTCACCCCGCTGACCGACGACCGCCGCCGGGCCGCGCGGGATCGCCGCAAGGCGCCGCGGTCTGTCGAGGACAAGGCAGCACAGGTCAAGCCGAGGCGGACCGGGAAGGCCAAGGCAGCTTCAGAGGCGGAGCCGGCTGAGAGCGCGGCAGAGCGCAACGCGCGGGAGGCTGCGGAGCGCGAGCGGCGGGAGCGGGAGGAACGGGAGGCTGCC
>DASSDE010000381.1:0-2830 GCA_035697365.1 Kribbella sp.
CGGGTTCACCAGCGGGTACAGCGGGTAGCCGTTCGCGCGCACCAAGACGTAGTCGCCGAGGTTCTCCGGGAGGACCGTGATCTCGCCGCGGACCAGGTCGTCGAACACGATCGGGCGGTCCGGCATCCGCAGTCGCACCACAGGCCGGCGGCCCTCGTCGACGTACGCCTGGACCTGCTCGGGCGTGAGAGCGCGGCAGTGGCCGTCGTACCCGCTGTGCTGGCCGGCGGTGCGGGCGGCCTCGCGGCGCTGGTCGAGCTCCTCCTGCGAGCAGTAGCAGTGGTACGCCTTGCCGGCGGCGAGCAGCTTCGCGACGACGTCGGCGTACAGCTCCATCCGCTGGGACTGCAGGTACGGCCCGAACTCGCCGCCGGCCTCGGGGCCCTCGTCCCAGTTCAGCCCGAGCCAGCGCAGGGCGTCGTAGGTGTAGCGGTAGCCCTCTTCGGTGTTGCGCGCGGCGTCGGTGTCCTCGATGCGGAGGATGAGCTTGCCGCCGTAGTGCCGGGCGAAGGCCCAGTTGAACAGCGCGCTGCGGATGTTGCCGACGGTCAGCAGTCCGGTCGGCGACGGTGGGAAGCGCACCCGGACCTGGTCCGGCGCGAGATCGCCCAGCACATCGCTCTGCGCCCGGTCAGTCACGCACAATCACCTTGTTCGTCAGAGTTCCGATTCCTTCGACACTGACCGAGACCTCGTCGCCGGGCAGCATCGGACCGACCCCCGCCGGGGTGCCGGTGAGCACCACGTCGCCGGGCAGCAGCGTGGTGAAGGAGGTGATGTAGGCCAGCACCTCCGGGATGTCGAAGATGAACTGCGACGTCCGCCCGTCCTGCTTGGGTTCGCCGTTCAGTTCGGTACTGACCCGCAGGTCGGACACGTCCAGCTCGGTGCTGATCCACGGGCCGAGCGGGCAGAACGTGTCGTACCCCTTGGCCCGGGCCCATTGCCCGTCGCTCTTCTGCAGGTCCCGCGCGGTCACGTCGTTCGCGATCGTGTAGCCGAAGATCGCCTCGTTCACCCGCTCCTTGGGCAGGTCCCGGACGATCCGGCCGATCACGATCGCGAGCTCGCCCTCGAAGTGCAGGTCGTTGGTCTGCTCCGGGTACACGATCCCGTCCCGCGGGCCGATCACGCTGGTGTTCGGCTTCAGGAAGATCAGCGGCTGTTCCGGTACGTCGTTGCCGAGCTCCTCGGCGTGCGCCGCGTAGTTGCGGCCGACGCAGACCACCTTGCTGCGCGGGATCACCGGCGCGAGCAGCCGGACGTCCGCGAGTTGCAGCTTCTCGCCGGTGAACTGGGCCGACCGGTAGAGCGGGTCGGAGTCCAGAACGTTGACAGTGCCGACGAGGCCCTCGGGGTCGTCGGTCTCGACGACACCGTACTTCGGCTCGTCATCCACGGAGAATCTGGCGATACGCACGGAGCGAGCCTACCGTCGGCACGGAATGAGAGAATTGCGCGGTGACTTTCGAGATCCGCCTGGCTGTTCCGTCGGAGTACGAGGCCGTGGGTGAGCTCACCGTGGAGGCGTACCGGCACGACGGTTTCGTCCGGGGTTCGTACGCGGCGACGTTGCGTGCTGCCGCGGACCGTGCCGCGCAGGCCGAGCTGTGGATCGCGGCGGACGCCGACGGCCTGCTCGGCACCGTCACGTACTGCCCGGTCGGCTCCGTCTATCGCGAGATCGGGCAGGCCGACGAAGGCGAGTTCCGGATGCTCGGGGTGGCCGGGCGCGCCCGGGGCCTCGGCATCGGTACGGCGCTGACCCGGCGCTGCATCGACCGCACCCGCGAGCTCGGGCACCGGCGGATCGTGCTGAGCAGCGCGACGTACATGACGACCGCCCACCGCCTGTACGAGCGGCTTGGTTTCGCCCGTCTCCCGGAACGCGACTGGGCCCCGATCCCGGGCATCGACCTGTACGCGTTCTCCCTCGAGCTGTGAAGACTCTCGCCCCGTCGGAGTGGACAGCCCGCGTTCGCGACCACGAAGCGCGGGTCGAGAACCTGCTGGCCGGCCACCTGGATCGCAAGTCCCGCAACGAGCCGCACCCGGTCGAGGACTTCCTGTTCACGTACTACTCGGTCCGCCCCAGCCAGCTCCGCGTCTGGCACCCCGGTCCCGGCATCGGCTTGCTCGAGGCTCCTACGTACGCCGACCGCCGCGGCTACACAGTGGTCAACGGCGCCGCGACATTGGACCCAGCTGAGATCACTCGCCGGTCCGACACCGTCAGGTGGATCCGCGCCCTGCTCTCGTCCACGCTCGACCGGCAACCGCAGTTCGGGTGCTTCGGCTTGCACGAGTGGGCGATGGTCTACCGGACTCCCGAGGTACGGCATGCCGGCTGGCCGCTGCGTTTGGGGGCCGAGGGCACCGATCAGGTGGTCGAGTCGCACCGGATCGGCTGCTCGCACTTCGACGCGTTCCGCTTCTTCACCGCACCCGCACGTCCGCTGAACGTCCTGCAACCGACCCGTGAGTCGCAGCCGGCGCTCGAGCAGGGCGGCTGCCTGCACGCGAACATGGACCTCTACAAGTGGGCGGGCAAGCTGATGCCGCTCACGCCGAGTTCCCTCGTACTGGACTGTTTCGAACTGGCCCGCGACATCCGTACGCTCGACATGCGCGCCTCGCCGTACGACCTGGCCGCTCTCGGCTACTCCCCCGTGCGGATCGAGACGCCCGACGGCAAAGCGGAGTACATCGCAGCCCAGCGTACGTTCGCCGACCGCGCCCGGCCCCTCCGCCGGCAACTCGTCTCGTTGTGCGACGAACTGCTCAGCTAGGCTCAGCGAATGGGAAAGATTGTCGCCATCGCCTTCGCCGC
>DASSDE010000382.1:0-5831 GCA_035697365.1 Kribbella sp.
ACTACAGCCGCTGGATCGGCAACGAGACGATCGACTTCCTGCGCGAGTCCCGGGACGCCTCGAAGCCGTTCTGCTTCATCGCCAACTTCTTCGACCCGCACCACGGCTTCGGCGCTCCGCAGGAGTACCTCGACAGGTACAGGTCCCAGGAGCTCCCGCGGCCGGTGACGCGGCCCGGGGAGCTGGACAGCAAGCCGCCGATCCTCACCGAAGCGTCCAAGGAGTCGTACGGCGGTCACGCGCCGGGCTACGTGACCTACTCCGAGGACGAACTGCAGGACGTCAAGGCGGCGTACTGGGCGATGGTCACGCTCGTCGACGACGAGGTCGGCCGCATACTCGCCGCGCTCGACGCGGAGGGGCTGGCGGACAACACGATCGTGGTGTTCACCAGCGACCACGGCGAGATGCTCGGCGACCACCAGTTGATGCTCAAGGGCCCGATGATGTACGACTGCGCAGTCCGGGTGCCGCTGGTCGTACGGTGGCCGGGTCAGCTGCCGGCAGGGGAGCGGCGTGCCGAGCTGGTGCAGTGGATCGACCTGGCACCGACGTTCCTGGAAGCGGCCGGTGCGCCGGCGCTACCGCGGGCGCAGGGCGAGAGTCTGCTGCCGTTGGCGCGGGGAGAGGACGACGCGTTCACCCGGGGGTGGGCGTTGTGCGAGTACCGCAACAGCGGGCATCCGTACGATCCCGCCGTCCACACGACGATGTTGCGTACGGGCCAGTGGAAGATGGTGGTGTACCACGGACTGCCGGCCACGGACCGCGAGCGGACGGGGGAGTTGTACGACCTCGCGGCGGATCCACAGGAGCTGGAGAATCTCTGGGACGACACGGGCCATGCTGGTGAGCGCCTCCGGCTCCAGGAGATGCTCATGGACGTACTGGTCGCGACCGAAGACCGCAGCCAGCCGCGAATCGACCACTTCTAGCGCAGGGTGGTGCGGAGCTGGCGGCGGGACGTGATGCCGAGCTTCGAGAAGGTCTTGCGCAGGTGCCACTCGACGGTCCGTGGACTGATGAACAGCTGCGCGGCGATCTCCGGGTTGGTCAGGCCGTCCCGGGCCAGGGTGGCGATCTGGGACTCCTGGGCGGTCAGGTTGGTGGCGGTGTCGGGCGTGCGCGTACGGACTGTCTCGCCGGTGGCGAGCAGCTCGTGGCGGGCACGTTCGGCGAACGCCTCGGCGCCCAGCTCGGCCAGCGCATTGTGGGCCGGTCGCAGTTGTTCACGCGCGTCCTGACGTCGGCCTTGCCGCCGCAGCCACTCGCCGTACAACAGCTGGCTCCGCGCCGACTCGATCCGCAGCTGGGTCCGGCCAAGGTGCTCGATCGACGCGCGGTATGCCGCCTCGTCGCCGGTCAGCAGTGCCTGGACACGTGCCTCGAGCCCGCGGCTCCAGTCCGTCGGCACCGCGGCCACCCGCTCGTTCAGCCAAGTCAGTGTGGTTTCGACGTGCTTGGTGTCACCTGTGCGGGACGCGGCCTCGGCCAGCTCACCGACCACGAGCGCGCCGTACGCGACAGGGTCCTGCTCGAACACCTGCAGTGCCGCGTCCTGCGCAGTCTGGTACCGGCCGAGGCTGTTGTGCAGCACAGCGTTCGTGTACGTCGCGATCGCAGTCATCCGGCCCTGCTTCTGGGCCCGCGCCTCGCGGATCATCGCGTCGATCAGCACCGTCGCCGCAGCCTCGTTGCCACGCAGCACCTCGAGCTGCATCGCGCCGATCCCGAGGACCCGGTTCCCGGTTGCGGCGGCGATCTGCCGTTCCTCCTCGACGTACGCGGCGGCAGCGGTCAGGTCGCCGGTCATCGACACCACGTTGGCCCGGAAGTTCAGCGCCCACTGGAGCTGGACGAGCGCACCGCTGTCGCGCGCGATCCGTTCGTGCCGGGCGGCCAGTTCGAGAGCGGTGTCGAAGTCCCACAGATCGAGCGCGACGATCCCGCTCGCTCGGTTGCCGGCGAGCCACAACCAGCCCCGTACGTCCTCGGCGTCGCTCGTGCGTGCCAGATCGATGGCCTTGACCAGTTGCGGTGCTGCCGCGGCGTACCCGCGGGTGAAGCGGACCGCGAGAGCCTGCAGCAACAGGTCGCCCGGCGGATCCGTCGGGGCTGGAGCTGGTGCGGCGGCGGCGACGAGTTCAAGGATTCCGGGCGCGTCCGGACCGCTCGCCCAGATCGCGGCCGACATCGCCTCCAGGTACGTCACCCGCGCCTGCTCGTGATCGTGCGGACCGAGTCGCGCGGCGGCGTCGAGGAGCGTCCGCGCGGCCTCGTGCGCGTGCCCGCGGTCGAACGCGAGCTCGCCGCGGAGCCGGGTGATCTCGGCCGCGCGCATCGGGTCCGCCGGACCGGCGGACGCCCCGCCCAGCAGTTCGAGTGCCGAGTCGAGCGCGCCGGCCGTGCGCTTCGCGGTCGCTGCGGCCAGTACGCGGTCCGCCCGGAGGGCCGGGTCGAGGGTCAGCGCGGCCGAACGCTCCAAGAAAGTGCCCGCGGCAAAGAATCCCCCACGGGCACGGGCACGCTGTGCGGAACGTTCCAGCTCGGCGGCGACCTCCTCGTCCGGTGTCATCGTCGCCTGCGCACGGTGCCACGCACGGCGGTCCGGATCGGTCTCGGGGTCCGTCACGCTCGCCAGCGCGCGATGCACGGCCAGCCGCTGCTGAGGCGTCGCCGACCGGTACGCCGCCGACCGTACGAGCGGGTGCCGGAACCGGATGTCCTGCCCGAACGTGATCAGACCCGACTCGACAGCACCGGCCGCCGGATCCGTACCCAGGCCGAGCAGCTCGGCCGCCCGCCACAGCAGCGTCGGGTCACCGAGGGGCTCGGCGGCCGCGGTGAGCAGGAGCAGCCGGGTATCGGCGGGCAGCGCTTCGAGGCGCCGGACGAAGCCGTCCTCGATCCGGCTCGCGAGCGTGTCCGCGGTCAGGCCGTCGGCCAGCTCGGCCGTGGTCCAGGCGCGCGGCAGCTCGAGCAGGGCGAGCGGGTTGCCGCGGGTCTCGGCGACGATCCGGTCGCGGATCCGCGGGTCGACCGGGCCCGGCATCACGGAGTCCAGCAGGGCCCGGGCGGCGGCGTCGTCGAGTCCCCGGACCTCCAGCTCGTTCAGGCCCGTGAAGGCGTGTTCGATGCCGTCGCGGACCGCGAACACCATCACCACGGAGTCCGCCACCAGCCGCCGGGAGACGAACGCGAGGATGCGCGCCGACATCAGGTCCAGCCACTGCGCGTCGTCGACGACACAAACGACCGGCTGCTGACCGGCGGCTTCGGAGAGCAGGTTGAGGACGGCGAGGCCGACCAGGAACCGGTCGGGCGTCGGGCCGCTCACCAGGCCGAACGCCGTACCCAGCGCGTCGTGCTGCGGCGGCGGCAGCCGGTCGAGGCGGTCCAGGAACGGCCGGCAGAGCTGATGCAGACCGGCGTAGGCGAGCTCCATCTCGGACTCGATGCCCGCGGTCCGCGTGATCCGGCAACCGTCGGCACCCGCGACGAGGGCGTCGAGCAGGGCCGACTTGCCGACACCCGCCTCGCCGCGCAGCAGCAGGACCTGGCTCTGGCCGGTCCTGGCCGTGCTCAGCAGTTCGCTCAGTACTGCGATTTCCCGCCCGCGTCCCCGAAGCTCACCCGTCCCCACGCGGCAAGCCTAGACGTCGAGGAGCCGCAGGGCCTCCGCGATCGAGGCGGTCACGGGGGCGCCGGTGGCATGCAGCGCCTCCGGGTTCATCGCGCCGGTGGTGACCAGGACACAGTGCGCACCGGCGGCGCGGGCCGCCTCGCCGTCGTCGACGACGTCGCCGATCAGGACGACCTCGGACGGGTTCAGGCGCTGCGCCTCGAGGTGCCGAACCAGGCTGTCCGCTTTGGGCCCGCCGCCGATCTCACCGGGCAGGCCGTCGACGCGGGTGAAGTACTCCGTCAGTCCGTACTGCTCAACCGTCGGCGTCAGTCGCGAGTGGAACCACATCGACAGCAACGACTGCGTCCGTCCGCCGGCGGCGCAGGCGCGCAGGACGTCCTGGGCGCCGGTCGCGAGCTCGCAGGTGGGCAGGAGCGCGTCGTACCGGTCGTGGTACAGCTTGTCGACCTGTTCCCACTCCACGTCGTCGAGCGTGCGCTGCAGGACCTGCTCGTACGAGAGTCGCATCGGCCGCGCGTACGCCGCCTGCCACTCGCCCCAGGTCAACCCGGCCGCACCGAACTCGGTGCACACCGCATTGACCGCGGCCAGGACCGCGTGGTTGTCGTTGAGCAGCGTGCCGTTCCAGTCCCACACCACATGAGAAATCACAGGTCTCACCCTAAGCGGAGTGAGAGGATGGCCCGCATGCCGGAATTCGTTCACGCGCAGGAGCTGGCCGCCGGGTTCTACGCTGAGGTGGTCGCGCCCGTGCTCGGCGCGACTCCACACGCAGCCGGTCTGCTGGGCTGGGGTTCGGACGTCCTCGGGTACGACACGGAGCGGTCCACGGACCACGACTGGGGTCCCCGGCTGATCGTGCTCGTCGACGAGGACGAGGTGGCTCCGGCACTCAAGCGGATCGAGGCGGCGCTGCCCGACGAGTACCGCGGCTTCCCGGTCCGGTTCGGTTCGTCCGTGCACGAGGTGGAGCACCGCGTGACCGTGACGACGCTCAGTGCCTGGCTGCGCGGTCACCTGGGCTTCGACGCGTCGCAGGGCATCAGCCGGGCCGACTGGCTGGTCACGCCGCAGCAGCAGTTCCTCGGCATCCTGCAGGGCCGGGTGTACGCGGACGACGGGCGACTCGCACCGGTCCGTACGGCGCTGGCGTGGTACCCGGACGAGATCTGGCGCTGGATCCTCGGCTGCCAATGGTCCCGGATCGCCCAGGAGGAACCGTTCATGCAGCGTACGCACGAGGTCGGCGACGAGCTCGGGTCGCGGGTCGTCGCCGCGCGCCTCGTCCGCGACGTGATGCGGCTCGCGCTGCTGCAGTCCCGCACCTACGCGCCGTACACGAAATGGCTCGGGACGGCGTTCGCGCGGCTCGGGCACCCGGACGGGCTGGACCGGGCGCTTGCCGATGCGGTTGCCGCGGGCAACTTCGCGGACCGGGAGCGGGCACTCGTGACGGCGTACGAGCTGGTCGGCCGGCGGCACAACGCGCTCGGGATCACCGCGGAGCTGGACCCGGCGCCGCGGCCCTTCTTCAACCGGCCGGCCCAGATCGTGGACGCCGCGCGCTTCACGCACGCGCTGATGGCGACGGTCTCTGACCCGCATCTGCACGGGTACGGTCCGGTCGGGGCGATCGACCAGTTCGCGGACAACACCGACGTACTCAGCAACCCACCTGCCTACCGCCGACTCCTAGGGGTTTACCAGTGACGTTGTCGAAGCACGTGATCAGCTCGGTCACGACCGTGGAGCTCCACTACTCCTACCTACGCACGATCGGCCGGAACTCGTTCCTCGGCAGTCACGGCAACGGCGGCAGCGTCACCGCGTACGTCGTCGAGACCGATCGTGGCGCGACCGGCTGGGGCCTGCCGCTGTACGACGCCGACCCGAGCGCGCTGATCGGCCGGAACGTCGCCGAGCTGATCGAGGCGGACCGCGGCGTGATCGAGCCGGCCGCGGAGTTCCTGGACTACCCGCTGCACGATCTTGCGGCGCGGATCCTCGAGGTGCCGGTGTACGCGATGCTCGGGGGTGCCGGCACGCCGCGGGTGCGGTGCTACACCGGCGGCATCTACTTCGACGACCTGGACGGCGGCCTGGACGCGATCCGGGCGAACCTGGCGCAGGACCATGCCTTCGGGTTCCGCGACTTCAAGCTGAAGATCGGCCGCGGGCACCGTTG
>DASSDE010000383.1:0-8353 GCA_035697365.1 Kribbella sp.
GGTACGCCGGTGATGTCGAGGACCCGGTCGAGGTGATCCCCGCGGGTCAGCCGTCCGGCCATCAGCCGGAGCTCGGAGCAGGCCGTCTCCAACGCCTGTGCCTGGCTCCGGCAGTTGTCGACGTACCAGAACGGGTCGTCCGGTTGCGGATCGTCGGCGTCGTCGATGTCGGCGTACCAGTGCAGGTCGCCACAGTTCATGACTCGTACCCGTAGGTTCATGGCTACTCCCCGTACCCGGGGATGCTGGGTCCCCCCTGGCCCCAGTCCGGGCCGCCTTCGGCCGGCGCGTGGCCTCGCGGCCCCCCACTGCCACGCGCCCGCCGAGTGCAGCCCTCCCCCGTCCTCTACATCGGTGGGGAGCGGCGAGTGTTACTGATCGTGACCGGTAATTTTGATTACTTCGGCAGGTGCGAGCGGGTCCACTGCTCCAGGCCGTCGGTGCTGATCGGCAGGTCCTCGGTGAGGATCTCCAGCCGGTCGGAGTGCACCACGACGTTGTCCTCGATCCGGATGCCGATCCCGCGCAGCTCCGGCGGTACGGTCTCGTCGTTCGGGTGGAAGTACAGGCCGGGCTCGACCGCGAGCGCCATCCCGGCCTCGATGGTGCCGGCGAAGTACGCCTCCGGGCGCGACGCGTCGCAGTCGTGCACGTCGAGGCCGATGTAGTGGCCGGTGCCGCAGACGATGTACCGGCGGTGCTGCTGCCCGTCCGGCCCGAGCAGCTCGTCCAGGGACACCTCGAGCAGACCCCAGTCCCGCAGGCCCTCGGCGAGGACGCGCATGGCTTCGTACTGGAACGCGCGGTACGGCGCACCGACCTTGACCGCGTCGAGCGACGCGAGCTGCGCCTTGTGGACCAGGTCGTGCACCTGCCGCTGCGCCGCGGTGAACTCACCGGTCGCCGGGAAGGTCCGGGTCACATCGGCGGTGTAGAGCGTGCGGGTCTCGACGCCGGCGACGAGCAGGATCACGTCGCCCTCGTTCACCGGGCCGTCGTTGCGGACCCAGTGCAGCACCGGCGCGTGCTTGCCGGCAGCAACGATCGAGGCGTACCCCACGCCGTTGCCCGCGGTCCGCGCGCGCCGGTCGAAGGTGCCCTGCAGCCAGCGCTCGCCGCCGCCGCGGATCGCCTCGGGCAGCTCACTGGCCACGTCGCCGAACGCCTGCACGCTGGCGGCGACCGCCTCGCGCAGCTGGTCGAGCTCCCAGTCGTCCTTGATCCGCCGCAGCTCGGCGATCGACTGGCGCAGCGCGTTCCCGTCGGTCGCCGACGTCCGGACCAAGGCGTCCAGCATCGGCTCGACACCGGGCACCGACAGTACGAACGGGACCGCGCCACGCAGCGCGGCCGGCAGTTCGTCGATCGGGCGGCAGGCGATCTGCAGCGCGTCCGACCAGTCCTTCAGGCCCGGCACCGGGCCGATCCACAGCTCGCCCTCACTGGCGTTCGCGAAGAAGTCCGCCTCGTCCGGGCCCGCGGTCTCGCGCAGGTACAGGGTCGCGTCACCGTCGCCGGAGACGACGAGCACCGAGCCCTCGGCCTGGCAGCCGGTCAGCCAGACGAAGTCGCTGTCCGCGCGGAAGTCGTAGTCGGTGTCGTTCGACCGGACCGGAGCGCGACCGGCCCCGAGCGCGATCCGGCGGCCCGGCAGCGCCGCGGCCAGCTTCCGCCGGTGCTCGGCGGCCGCCTCGGCGAGCCCGTCCGGCACCGCCACCGACCGGTCCACCGGCCCCCAGCCGCCGGCGATGAACTCGCGGAAACCCTTGGCGTCGATCGGACGGTAGGACTTCGGTGTCTGGTCGGTCCGGGCGTCGTCGGTCATGACCTGTACTCCCCTTTGCTGCTGACGTTTCTGCTCATCAATTCAGGTCGTCGCATCTTGACGCAAGCCCTTATCGCGGAACGCCGCGAGCAGGCCTTGCTCGGAATCGAGCAGATACTGGTGCAGGTCCGCCGCGGCCTGCTCGTACTTGCGGGCCTCGAGCAGCTCGTACAGCCCGCGGTTCCGCTCGATGTACGGCTCGTGCAGCTCGCGCGGCGTCGCGATCACGTGGAACAGGAGCCGCAACTCCGCGAGCAGCCGGCCGGTCATCGCGTCCATCCGCGCACTGTCGGCGAGCCCGATCAGGTGCTCGTGGAAGCGCATGTTCGCCGTACCGACAGCCGGCCAGCGGTCCGCGCGGGCACCGGCCTCGGCCGCCTCGACGTCGTCGTGCAACGGCTCGATCCGGTCCGCCGGCAGCTCGGGGTCGCGTTCGGCAAGGCCGCGGACGACGTCCACCTCGAGGACGCGACGCAGCCGGTACAGATCGATGACGTCCCGCTCGTCGAGTTCCGGGACGAAGACGCCGCGATGAAGCTTGTAGACCAGCAGACCCTCGTGAGTCAGCAGCCGGAACGCCTCGCGCAGCGTGTTCCGGCTGACCTCCAGGACCTCGGTGAGCTCGACCTCGGACAGTTGCGCGCCCGGCGGCAGCGCACCTTCGGTAATACTGCGGCGCAGGATGTCCGCGGCGCGTTCCGCCGAGCTGCTTCGGTCCAGTCGGGCGACGTCGGCCGCGACGATCCGCAGCCACGCCTGCCGGCCGCTCTCAGTCATCCCTGCATCATCCCAGGTGCCACCGAAAAGTGGAACAAGACTCTTGCAGGATTGTTGAACAATCCCTAGGCTCGATGTCGGGAGGTGGCGGATGGACCTGAACGCGGACATGGGTGAAGGCTTCGGCTCCTGGTCGATGGGTGACGACGCGGCGCTGCTCGACGTCGTCACGAGCGCGAACGTCGCGTGCGGCTTCCACGCCGGCGACCCAACGATCATGCGCCGGGTGACGGCCGGTGCGGTCGAGCGCGGCGTTGCCATCGGGGCCCACGTCGGGTACGCCGACAAGGCCGGCTTCGGGCGGCGGTACGTCGACATCGAGCCGGCCGCGCTGCGCGACGAGGTCGTGTACCAGCTCGGCGCACTGGACGCATTCGCGCGGATCGCCGGCGACCGCGTCCGGTACGTGAAGCCGCACGGCGCGCTGTACAACACGATCGGCCACGACGTGGAGCAGGCCGGCGCTGTCGTCGCGGCCGTTGCGGAGTACGACAAGACGCTCCCGGTCCTCGGTCTGCCCGGGTCCGAGTGGCTCCGGCTCGCGTCCGAGGCCGGGCTGACCGTGGTGCACGAGGCGTTCGCGGACCGCGCCTACACCTCGTCCGGCACGTTGGTCTCCCGGAGGACGTCCGGTTCCGTGTTGCACGACCCGGACGAGATCGCTTCCCGCAGTACGGCGATGGCGACCGGCGAGGCGATCCGCGACATCGACGGCGGCACGCTCGTGCTGGATGCGGCCTCGATCTGCGTCCACGGTGACACCCCCGGGGCTGTCGAGATCGCGCGCCGAGTGCGCGGCGCCTTGGAGGGAGCGGGCGTCACGCTGCGCCCGTTCACCGGCTGATGCGCGTACTGCCCGCTGGGGATCGGGCGTTGCTGGTGGAGCTCGACGGCCTGGACGAGGTGCTCGGGTACTACGCCACCTTGTCGGCCGATCCGCCCGCAGGTGTTGTGGACATCGTCCCTGCCGCCCGCACGATCCTCGTCACGACAACAGGCGACCTGCCGTCCCTGTCGCGCGCCCTTCAGGACCTGACGCCCACCCAGGATCGCCGGACGGCCGGCGATCTGGTCGAGCTGCCGGTCGTGTACGACGGGGAGGACCTCGACGACGTCGCCGACCTCCTCGGCTGTACGGCAACCGAGGTGATCGCCCGCCACACCGCCGACGAATGGACCGTCGCGTTCTCCGGCTTCGCCCCGGGCTTCGGCTACCTGACTTCGACCGGCGACTGGGACATCCCGCGCCGCAGCTCACCCCGGACCAAAGTCCCGGCCGGCGCCGTCGCACTGGCCGGCGAGTTCAGTGGCGTGTATCCGCGCGAGTCGCCGGGCGGGTGGCAGTTGATCGGCCGTACGTCGGTGCAGATCTTCGACGCGTCCCGCGAGCCTGCCGCACTGTTCCACCCCGGGCGCCGGGTCCGGTTCGTCGACGCGGGTCGTGGATGAGCAGCCTGACCGTCCTCGCAACGGGGCCGTTGGCAACAATCCAGGATCGCGGACGTGCCGGGCAGGCGGCTCTCGGCGTCCCCTCGTCGGGCGCCTGCGACCGGGCGTCGTACGAGCTCGCGAACCGGCTGGTCGGGAACGAGGGCGGCGCGGCCGCACTGGAGGTGACGTACGGCGGTCTGGCCCTGCACGCGGACGGGGACCTCCTGGTCGCGATCACCGGCGCGCCTTGCACCGGCGTACCGCTGAACGCTCCGACCTTGGTGCGGGCCGGCGAGGTCCTGCGCCTCGGCCCACCGACGAGCGGTCTGCGTACCTACGTCGCGGTCCGCGGCGGGATCGACGTCGCGCCGGTCCTCAACTCCCGCTCGACCGACCTGTTGTCCGGGTTGGGTCCGCCGCCGCTGAGTCCCGCGCAGACGCTGCCGGTCGGCTCGCTGATGCGTCCGATGCCGGGCGTGGATCTGGCTCCGGTCGCCCACCCCACCGCCGGTCAGGTCGTCGTCCACGTGACCCCGGGTCCACGACGAGACTGGTTCACCGAGGCAGCGTGGACGTCGCTCCGCTCGCAGACGTACCAGGTCAGCAGCAACAGCAACCGCGTCGGCGTACGGCTCGACGGAACACCGCTCGAACGCGCCCGGACCGGCGAACTCGCCAGCGAAGGCATGGCCCGCGGCGCGATCCAGATCCCACCCTCCGGTACACCGGTGATCTTCCTCGCCGACCATCCCGTGACCGGCGGCTACCCAGTCATCGCGTACGTCACCGAAGCAGACCTGGACGCCTGCGCCCAGGCCTGCCCGGGCCAGCCCGTACGACTCGTCAACTGACCATCGCGTCGGCGAACGTCTGCTGCGCGTGCCGCATCAAGGCGGCCTCCGCCGGATCCGCGAAGAGTGCCGGCAGCGTACTCGGATCCACGTCCGCTACGTGGGTCTGCAGCCACCAGATGTTGCCCACCGGGTCCTTCACGCGACCGCCACGATCGCCGGTGATGCCGGAGTACATCAGCTCGGTGACGACGCTCGCGCCGGCCTCGAGTGCCCGCTCGTACGTCCGCTCGACATCATCGACGTACACACTCAGAAAGCTCGGAGTATCAGGCCACTCCTCGGCCGCATCAAACGTCATCAGAACCGAGTCACCGACGGTGATCTCGGCATGCCCCACGGTCCCGTCCTCGTTCAAGAACCGCCCGCTCGCGCGGACCTCGAACGTCTGCTCCACGAACTCCAGAAACTTGTCCGCACCCTTCGCCGCGATGTACGGCGTAACGCTTCCCTTGCCGCCCGGAATCCTTGTCGTCGTCATGCCACCACCCTCCCAACAGCAGCGGCCAGCCGCTGACCTCTATTGCTTGGCTATCTGGAAGCGGCGGCGGTACTCGGTCGGCGTCGTGCCGAGATGCCGGCCGAATGCACGGCGCAGGGTCTCGTCGCTACCGAGTCCGCTGAGCCGCGCAGCCGTAGTGATGCTGTGGCCGTCGAGCAGAAGCTGCTGCGCCCGATCGAGCCGCACACGTTCGACCCAGCGCCCTGGAGTCGTACTGAACTCGCTCTGGAACAACCGGGTCAGATGCCGGGTGCTGACAGCTGCCGCTGCAGCCAGGGTCGACAGGCTGTGGTCAGCGGCCGGGTCGGCAACAACGGACTCAGCGATCGCCCGCAACTGGTCGGTCCGCGCCGGAGGGGTGGCCATCGCGGTCGAGAACTGCGACTGTCCTCCAGGCCGCTGCATGAAGACAACAAGCTCCCGCGCCACGGCTCTTGCGAGATCGCTGCCATGATCCGCCTCGACCATCGCGAGCGTGAGATCGATGCCGGCGCTGATCCCGGCTGAGGTCACATACCGCCCGTCGGTGACATGCAATGCATCCGGCTCAACGCGCACCTTCGGGTACAGCCGCGTCAGCGCCCCTGCGTGCCGCCAGTGCGTCGTCGCCCGCCGCCCGTCGAGCATCCCGAGCTGAGCCAGCACGAACGCCCCACTACAAACCGACGCCACCCGCCCGGCCCCCTCCGCCAGCGCCGCCGTCACCTCCAACACCTCGTCCGGTACGCCGCCAACAAGGTGATCCGCCCCCGGCACCACCACAGTCCCAACCGCCCCAACCTCCGCGGCCGCAGAAACACCCGCCAACTCGATCCCGGAGCCGGCCCGCACCACCCCGCGCCGCACCCCCGCAAGCACCACCTCGTACAGCACTCCAGCACTCTCTACCTGCGTCTGATGCGCCAGGTTCGCCTGGTGGAGCACCTCGAGCGGGCCGGTGACGTCGAGCAGCGTTACGCCGTCATACACGACAAACGCGACGCGATGTGTCCGAATCTGTGGTTCATCTGGCGATAAGGACATGGCACCACCGTACCTCCGGACGCGAATCTGGAAGCCCTTCGAGAGAGGAAGCACCCGATGACCGAGGAGATCGCCGGCGTCCGGATCCCCGACAGCAAGCTCGCGCAGGAAGCGACCGAGCTCGTCCGCGACACCGCATCCCCACTGCTGTTCGACCACTCACGCCGCGTCTTCCTGTTCGGATCGCTCCGCGGCCAGGAGCTCGCGTTCGACCCCGAACTGCTGTACGTCGGCGCGATGTTCCACGACCTCGGTCTGACCGAGCGCTACCGCCGTACCGACCAACGCTTCGAGATCGACGGCGCCGACGAGGCCCGCCGCTTCCTGGACGACCACGGCATCACCGGCGAACCGGCCGACCGCGTCTGGACTGCGATCGCACTGCACACCACCCCGGAGATCCCGCTGCATCTGGCGCCGGAGGTCGCGCTGGTCACGCGCGGCGTCGAGCTCGACGTCCTGGGCATCGGGTACGACGCGATCACGCCGGCTCAGCGGACCGCGGTCGTTGCCGCCCACCCGCGTCCGGATTTCAAGACGCGCATTCTCGACGCTTTCACGGCGGGCCTGCGGGACCGCCCGGCAACCACGTTCGGCAACGTGAAGGCGGACGTCCTCGAACACTTCGTCCCCGGTTTCCACCACACTGACTTCGTCGACGTCATCAAGAACTCGCCGTGGATCGAATAGCCCTTCCTTGTCGGGATCCGGCGGACGAGTCAGGATGTGCGGTATGACTTCTGGAACCCCGGGTATCGACAGCACTGTTCCTCCGAGCGGCACCGGATGCGTCGAGTGCCTGGAAGCCGACGGCTGGTGGTTCCACCTCCGCCGCTGCGCCCAGTGCGGTCACGTCGGTTGCTGCGACTCGTCCCCCGCGCAGCACGCCTCCGCCCACGCGGCCGAGACCGACCACCAGATCGTCCGCAGCTTCGAGCCGGGCGAGGACTGGTTCTGGCACTACGGCGAGGCCCAGTACTACGAAGGCCCCGACCTGGCCCCGCCTGTCGCCCGCCCCGAAACCCAACCCGTCCCCGGCGGCAACGTCCCCGCCAACTGGCAATCCCAACTCCACCGCTGACCCGCTGCTGGAGCGGGGTGGGTGGCTAGAGGACGAAGCCGGTGGGGAAGGGGTCGTCCGGGTCCAGGAGGTAGTTGGCGGTGCCGGTGATCCAGGCTCGGCCTCTGACGGTGGGGACGACTGCGGGGTACGGGCCGACGGTTGTTTCCTCCAGGAGGCGGCCGGTGAAGCGGGTGCCGATGAAGGACTCGTTGACGAAGTCGGTGTTGAGGGCCAGCTCACCGCGGGCGTGGAGCTGTGCCATCCGGGCCGACGTGCCGGTGCCGCACGGTGAGCGGTCGAACCAGCCGGGGTGGATCGCCATCGCGTTGCGGGAGTCTGCGCCGTCCAGCCCCGTTGCCGTGAACTGGACGTGCTTGCACCCGTTGATCCCGGGGTCAAGCGGATGCACCGGGCGGTCGGCGGCATTGATCGCGTCCATGATGTCCAGGCCCGCCGTCAGGATGCGGTCCTTCTCGACCCGGTCGAACGGGATCCCGAGTTGCTCGAGCGGCAGAATCGCGTAGTAGTTCCCGCCGTACGCCAGGTCGTAGGTCACCTTGCCGAGCCCCGGCACGTCGACCGAGGCGTCGAGCGCATGCGAGTACGAGGGGACGTTGCGAAGCGTCACGTGTTCCGCGCGACCGTTGCTCACGGCAACGTCGACGGCGACGAGCCCGGCGGGGGTGTCGAGCCGGACCTTCGTGACGGGCTCGCTCACCTCGACCATGCCGGACTCCACCAGCACGGTCGCGACGCCGATCGTCCCGTGGCCGCACATCGGCAGGCAGCCGGACACCTCGATGTACAGCACACCCCAGTCCGCGTCCGATCGCGTCGGAGGCTGCAGGATCGCGCCGCTCATGGCGGCGTGACCACGCGGC
>DASSDE010000384.1:0-4909 GCA_035697365.1 Kribbella sp.
GTCGTGTCGACCGCGCTGCCGCGCATCATCCACGACCTCGGCGCCAGCCAGTCGTCGTACACCTGGGTGGTCACGCTCGAGCTCCTGACGATGACGGCCACGGTGCCGCTGTGGGGCAAGCTCGCCGACCTCTACAACAACAAACTGCTGATCCAGCTGTCGCTGAGCTTCTTCGTGGTCGGCTCGCTGGTCGCCGGCTTCGCGCCGAACATCGAGGTGCTGCTCGGCAGCCGGGTGCTCCAGGGCCTCGGCGGCGGTGGCCTGACCGCGCTGGTGCAGATCGTGATGGCGGCGATCATCCCGCCGCGCGAGCTCGGCCGGTACTCCGGGGTGTTCGGCGCGATCTTCGCGTCCGCGACCGTCGGCGGACCGCTGCTCGGTGGCTTCCTGGTCGACTCGCCGCTCGGCTGGCGGGCCTGCTTCCTGATCGGCGTGCCGTTCGTGGTCGCGGCGATGATCCTGCTGCAGCGCACGCTGCACCTGCCGACCGTCCGCCGGGACGTGAAGATCGACTGGTGGGGCGCGGTCCTGATCATGGGCGGCGTCAGCACCCTGCTGGTCTGGTCGTCGTTCGCTGGCAACAAGTTCGACTGGGTGTCCGGCTGGAGCTTCTTGCTGGTCGGGATCGCGCTGGTCGCGCTGCTGGCCGCGGTGCTCGTCGAGCGCCGGCACCCGGAGCCGATCATCCCGATGGACCTGTTCCGCAACCGTACGGTCACGCTGGCGATCATCGCCAGTGCGCTGGTCGGGGTCGCGATGTTCGGCGGCTCGGTGTTCCTCGCGCAGTACTTCCAGATCGCGCAGGGGTACACGCCGACCAAGGCCGGTCTGATGAGCCTGCCGATGATCCTCGGCATGATGACCGCGTCCACGGTCGCGGGCGCCCTGATCACGAAGTACGGCCGCTGGAAGATCTACCTGGTCACCGGCAGCGTGCTGCTGCCGATCGGGCTGGGCCTGTTCGGCACCATCGACGCCCACACGTCGAAGTACATGCTGTGGGCGTTCATGCTGGTGCTCGGCGTCGGCATCGGCCTGGTCATGCAGAACCTGGTCCTCGCCGCGCAGAACGACGTACCGGCCCGGGAGCTCGGGGCGGCGACGTCCGCGGTGAGCTTCTTCCGCAGCATGGGCGGCACGATCGGCGTCAGCGTGCTCGGCGCGATCCTCGCGAACAAGGTCACCGAGACGCTGAACCCGGGCGGCGCGTCGGGCGGCGGCAACGCCGTACCGAACATCAAGGACCTGCCCGAGCAGGTCCGGGTCGTCGTCGAGAACGCGTACGGCGACGCGACGGCGGACCTGTTCATGATGTCGGTGCCGTTCGCGGTGCTCGCCCTGATCGCCGTCGTCTTCATCAAGGAGAAGGCCCTGCTCACCACGTCGGGAGCGGAGCGCCGCGCTCAGGAGGAGCCTGACATCCTGGACGCATGATTGTTGCGTTCAGTATCAGTCCTGCCGCAGGAGACGAGACCGGAGGCGTGAGCGAGGCGGTGGCCGAGGCCATCCGCGTCGTCCGCGCCTCCGGCCTTCCCAACGAGACCAACGCGATGTTCACGAACATCGAGGGCGAGTGGGACGAGGTGATGGCCGTGGTGAAACAGGCCGTGGAAGCCGTTGCCGCCGCCTCGCCGCGAGTGAGCCTGGTGCTGAAGGCCGACATCCGCCCCGGCTACACAGGCCAGCTGACCGCCAAGGTAGAACGCATCGAGCAGGCGCTAAGCGACTGAGTTCAGGACGCCGATGACGTCGGCGTAGCGGTTCTCCTTCTCGGCGTTGCGCAGGAAGTGCACCCGGTTGACCAGGATCTCCTCGGCGTCCGGGTTGTCGCGCAGGAGCTCGATGGTCTCGTCTGCGTACTCGGCCAGCGGCATCGCGTGGTCGTCGTTCTCCTGGTTCATCAGCGTGGTCTGCACAGCCGGCGGGACCAGTTCGATCACCTGGAGGTCGAGCTGGTGCCGGAGGCTTTGGGTGTAGCTGTGGACGGCGGCCTTGGTGGCGGAGTACGTCGGCGTGATCGTCAGGGGTACGAAGGCCAGACCTGAGGACACCGTCATGATCACCCCGTCCGGTTGCTTCAGCAGGTGCGGCGTGAAGGCGGTGATGGTCCGGATCGTGCCGAGCAGGTTGATCGTGACGATCTGCTCGGACAGCGCCAGGTCGTGGTTCTCGAGGTCCTCGGGCTGCATGATGCCGGCCATCGTGATCAGCACGTTCAGGTCCGGGTACTTCGTGGTGACGGTCTCGTAGGCCGCGGCGATCGACGCCGGATCGGCGACGTCCAGCTCGATGCCGTCGAGGTGGTCCTCGCGGGCGAGCTTGTCGAGCAGCTCCTTGCGGCGGCCGCTGATGATCACGGTGTTGCCGAGGTCGCGGAAGCGCCGGGCGAGCTCGAGGCCGATACCCGACGTACCGCCGGTGAGGAAGATCGTGTTGCCGGTCGTTTTCATGTCTCCAGCGTGCGACCCGGGGCCGTCGGCAACCAGGCTGCGCTCAGCCTCTGCCCGGCAAGCAGTGGATAACCGTCCGGGGCCGTGGACACTGGACTCATGGAGTACGCCGAACTGTCCGACTTCCTGCGCAAACGCCGCGAGGCCCTGCAACCCGAGGACGTCGGCATGCCGCGCGGTCGCCGCCGCCGTACCCCGGGACTGCGCCGCGAGGAGGTTGCCGCGCTGGCATCGATGTCGGCCGACTACTACAGCCGGCTCGAGGGCGGCCGCGGGCCGCAGCCGTCGGTCGAGATGCTCGGCGCGATCGCCCGGGCGCTGCGGCTGACCCTCGAGGAGCGCGACCACCTGTTCCTGCTGGCCGGCCACGGTACGCCGCCGCGCACCACCCGTGCCTGTCACGTCGACCCCGGCATGCTGCGGATCCTGGACCGTCTGCAGGACACTCCCGCAATGCTGCTGAACCGGTGCGGAGAGGTGGTCGCACAGACGCCGACGCACGTCGCGTTCGCGGGCGAGCTGACGAACTTCCAGGGCCTGGAGCGCAGCGAGATCTATCGCTGGTTCGCGCACCCGGAGTCGCGGGCGCTGTACGCCGAACCGGAGCTCTCCACGCACAGCCGGCTGCTCGTCTCCAACCTGCGTACGGTCGCCACCATCGACGGCCCGAAGTCGTACGCCGCCTCGATCGTGCGCGCGCTGCAGAAGCTCAGCCCGGAGTTCGTGGCGATCTGGGACGCGCACGAGGTTGTGGTCGCGCACAGCCGGACGAAGCGCTTCCGGCACCCGTCGGTCGGCGAGCTCGAGCTGTACTGCGAGCTGATCGACAACCGGGACCAGCAGCAGACGCTGATCGTGTTCACCGCCGAGCCGGGCAGCGAGAGCGCCGAGAAGCTCCGGTTGCTGAGCGTCCTGGGCAGCCAGGTGATGAGCTCTGGACAGGACTTTGATCGGGAGTTAATTTAAGAACTGAAATTTCAAAAGGTTCTGACGGAAAGGTCCGCCCCCATGCTTTCCGATCGATTTCGCCTGCCCGCATTCGTCCTCGCCCTGGTCTTGGTGATCAGCGGCCTGACCTCGCCCGCGGTCGCCGCGGTTCAAGCGACCTTCAACGTGCTCGCCTTCTACAGCGGCACCTGGGACGCCGCCCACATCGACTTCGAGAAGGAGGCCAACCAGCGCTTCCCGCAGTTCGGGGCGCAGAACGGCTTCTCGTACACGGCGACGAACAACTGGGACCAGCTCGACAATCTGAGCGCGTCGCAGTACCAGGTCGTGATGTTCCTCGACGACTCACCGCAGACCGATGCCCAGCGCAACGGTTTCCAGCACTACATGGACAACGGCGGCGCGTTCTTCGGGTTCCACGTGTCGGCGTACAACGACGCGAGCGGCGGCTGGCCTTGGTTCAACAACACGTTCCTCGGCACCGGACGGTTCGCCTCGAACACGTGGGGCCCGACCGCGGTGACGTTGCGGACCGAGAACCGTTCGCATCCGGCGCTGGTGAACACCGGCGCGACGTTCCGGTCGTCGGTGAGTGAGTGGTACAGCTGGCAGAACGACCTGCGGAACAACCCCGACATCCAGATCCTGGCGTCGATCGACCAGTCCAGCTTCCCGGTCGGTACGGATCCGAACCAGACCTGGTACTCCGGCTACTACCCGATCATCTGGACCAACAAGAACTACAAGATGATCTACGCGAACTTCGGCCACAACGCGATGAACTACGAGACCAACACCCGCCTGTCGTCGACGTTCGACAGCCCCGCCCAGAACCAGTTCATGATGGATGCCCTGAAGTGGCTCGGCGGCTCCGGTGCGACGCCGCCGGTCGACCAGCCGGCGCCGGACGCGTGGTACCAGCTCGCCGGCAAGTCCAGCGGAAAGTGCGTCGACGCCCGCGCGGCCGGTACTGCCAACGGAACGGTGATCCAGCAGTACAGCTGCAACGGAACGCAGGCGCAGCAGTTCCAGTTCCAGTCGACGCCCGGTGGGTTCAGCCGGATCAACAACCGCAACGACGCGAACAAGGTGATCGACGTGACCGGGGTGTCCGTCGCGGACAACGCCGGCCTCCAGTTGTGGACGTACGGCGGCGGAAACAATCAACAGTGGCAGGCAATCTCCGAAGGCGGCGGGTATTTCCATCTCGTCAGCCGCCTCAGCAACAAGTGCCTGACTGTCCCTGGCGGCTCCCTGGCCGACAGCACCCAACTCGTCCAACTCACCTGCGACGACGGCGCCGCGCAGTCGTTCAAGCTGACGGCGGTCTGAGGGCGGGTTAGATTGCCGCGCATGAGAATCCTGCGTGGGGCCGCTTTGGCGGTAGGAGGTTTGTTGTTGATGGGTCAGGTCGTACCAGCCCAGGCGCACGGCGGACCGTCGTACCGGTGGGAACTGACGCCGACCGGTACGACGGCGCAGTTCCGCGGGCTCGCGGCGGTGAACAAGGA
>DASSDE010000385.1:0-9962 GCA_035697365.1 Kribbella sp.
CTGCTCACCACCGGACTTCTTTGATGCCATTGCGCACCGCACTTCCAGCACGGATCGTGCGCCGGCTTCCCCTCCGGCACCTACGTCCGCGCATGTCACGAGAGTAGTGGCTGTTGGTACGAATGGGAAAGAGGGGGACTCCTGTGACTCACTCGGACCCGCGACTAGTAGGACGGATCGAGTCCCAGCAGCGGGAAGCTGGCGTCGCGGGTGGCCTTGATGGCGCGGTCGAGCCAGGTGCCGGGGTTGTAGCCGTTCGACCAGTCGGTGTACGACGCGTCGCGGCCGTCGGTCATGCGGACCGGCGCCACCCGGCCGAACCGCATCTGGACCGCCTCCCGCCAGGCCTCCGGCACCGGCGTCGCGGGGTCGATCGGGTGCCCGGCGACGATCGCGAGCAGATGCGTCCAGGCCCGCGGCACGACATCGACGATCGCGTACCCGCCGCCGCCTGTGGCGACCCACTTCCCGCCGGTCAGCTCGTGCGCAAGATCATGCAGCGCAAGGTACGCCGCGCGCTGCCCGTCGATGGTCTTCGTCAGGTGCGCCAGCGGATCCTCGACGTGCGAATCGCATCCGTGCTGCGTGACCAGCACCTGCGGGCGGAACGCCTTCACCACGTCCGGTACGACGGCGTGGAACGCGCGCAGCCAGCCCGCATCCCCGGTGCCGGGCGGGAGCGCGACGTTGACCGCCGTACCCTCCGCGTCCGGACCACCCGTCTCACCTGCACTGCCGGTGCCCGGGAAGAGCGTGGTCGGGGACTCGTGCAGGCTGACGGTCAACACCCGGGGGTCGTTGTAGAACACGGTCTGCACGCCGTCGCCGTGATGCACGTCGACGTCGACGTACGCGACCCGCTCAGCACCGTGGTCCAGCAGCCACTGGATCGCGATCGCGGGGTCGTTGTACACGCAGAAACCGCTGGCCTGGTTGGGCATCGCGTGATGCAGGCCGCCGGCGATGTTCGCGGCGTGCAGCACGTCGCCCTCCCAGACCGCACGGGCCGCCTCGACGGAGGCACCGGCGATCTGCGCGGAGACCTCGTGCATGCGCGGGAAGCAGTACGTGTCCGACGTACCGAGGCCGTGGACCGGGTCGGCGTCCTCGGGGTGCTCGCCCGCACGCTTCACCGCGGCGACGTACTCGGCGGTGTGTACGGTCTCGAGCAGCGCGTCGTCGGCGGTCGGCGCCGGCACGATCTTGAGCTGCTCGAGGACGCCGAGCTCGCCGGCGAGCTTCATCGTCAACTCGACCCGGACCGGACTCATCGGGTGCCCACGTCCGAAGTCGTACGCCGTCAGCCCGTCGTCGAACACCAGCAACGCCTCACCACTCATGCACTCGACCTTAGCGTTCAGGCTTGTGGCAGCGGTCTGCCGAACCTGGTGCTCAGCCAGTACGCGCCGCGGCGGGCGTGGAAGACGGTCATCGCGACGGCCCCCACTCCGCCCGCGATCAGCGCCGCTAAGGGATGGCCGGCAACGTGCGCGAGCGCCAATAGGACCCCGGCGATCACGAAGGCAACGAGGCCGCCCACAGCGTTGTTGGTGGCCGAGTTGCCGGTCAGGTTCGGGAATTCGCGCCCGGTGATGCCGGTGACGAAGTGCGGGACGCCGTTGAGCCCCATCAGTCCGGCCAAGAAGGCCAGTGCGATCGCCTGGGTCATCTCTGCTCCTCGATTTCAGCCTACACGTGTTGACTGAAACCGTAAGCGGTCGAGTCCCAGTGAGTCAACATGCGTAGACTGAACCAGGTGACGACCAGGGTGGAGCAGCGGAAGCGGACCGAGGAGCGGATTCTGCGAGCGGCGCGGGAGCTCTTCGGAGAGTACGGGTTCGACCGGACGACGGTGCGGATGGTCGCGACGCGGGCGCGCAGCGACGCCGGGCTGGTGATGCGGTACTTCGGTTCGAAGGAGCAACTGTTCGCGCAGGCAGCCGCGATTCCGGCGGACCGCGCGATCGAGGGTTCTCCGGAGGAGATCGCGGCGCAACTGACTGCGGCGTTGAGCGCCAAGCTGACCGAGGAGCCGGCGGCGGCGCTGGCCGCGTTGCGGGCGATGTTCAGCCATCCGGAGGCGGCCGACGAGGTACGCAAGGCGATGACGGCGCAGCAACGGCAGGTGGCGGACCAGTTGGCCGGCGACGACGCACTGGCACGATCCGGCGTGATCGGCGCGTTGACCCTCGGGCTGGTGGTCTCGCGGCACCTGGTCAAGCTCGACGGCCTGGACGCCGCTCCCGAGGAGCTGATGGCGATCGCCGGCCCATTGATCGAGGAGCTGGTCACCGGCTCCTGACAACTCCGACGCGGACGACGGGCGGCGCGACACCCCTCCCGGGTCGCGCCGGCCCGTCAGTGGTCCGACAGCCGATTCATCGGTGACGGACTGCAAAGCGTTACAGGTTTTGCAGGTTGATGCAGAAAAACCGGAGGAACTGCCCCGATTCCGCCGTGATCCGACTGCGGACAGTGAGATCGGACTTGCGAGTAGCTCGCGCCGGCCGCACAGTTCTCCCGTGAGGCAAATGAAACCCAACCGGCGGCAGATCTTCACGGTCGGTGCCGCCGCAGCCGTCACGGTCGCCACCTCCGGTCAGACCGCATCCGCGAGCACGATTGCGACGGGATCGGTGGAGTCCGCGGAGTCGGCGCAGTCGGCGGAATTCACCACGAGCGCATCGTCGTCCACCGGGCCGTACGGTTCCGGCGTCGGCGGCTCCTGGACGAACACGACGCGCGCCATCTCCACGGCGGCACAGTTCCGGCGCACCCGGGACAGCAACGGCGTCTACATGTTCGGCGACAGCATCTCGGTCCAGGACGGCAAGGCGCTCGCGATCCGGCTGCTCGGCCGCGACGGCAGTCAGCTGGCCGTCCACAACTGGTCCAGCCGCCCGACGTCCGGCGCGGTCGACGCGCTCCAGCAGTGCGCGTCGGCGTACGGACTGCCGAAGCGGATCCTGATGGCGAGCGGCTCGAACGACATCTTCGACCCGCCGAAGTTCGCCGCCCAGGTCGCCCGCGCGGTCAGCATCGTCGGCCAGAACCGGACACTGTACTGGGTCGACATCCAGGTGGTCCGCAAGGCGGTGACCGCGCCGGTCCAGCTCGCTGACCAGCGCAACAGCTCGTGGCTGAACATGCAGCTCTACGACGCCCAGGAGAAGTACCCGAACCTGCGGATCATCCGCTGGGCCGAGTGGCTCTGGGTCAAGCCGTACCGGCTGCTCAACTACCTGCGCGACGGTGTGCACCCGACCGTGCCGCTGGGCCAGGACGCGCGCAACGAGCTGATCGTGCAGTCCCTCACGCACCGCTGATATGCTGCGGGTGTGAACACAAACTTGCAGCTGTGGTGGGCCGCCTAGGGCGGTCCATCCCAGCGCGTGTTCGCACGCAGCCACCACGGCCGCCTCACCGAGGCGGCCTTTTTGTTTGCCCTCGGTGGGGCCCCCAACCACTGAAGGGCACGATCATGACCTCGCTTTCCGGCATCACCCCGTCCGGCCGGCTGACGCTCGGCAACCACCTCGGCGCCCTGCGCCGGTTCACCGACCCCGACGGGTTCTACTTCGTCGCGAACCTGCACGCGATGACGACCAAGCACGACCCCCGAAGACTCGCCACGCTGACCCGTGAGTTCGCGACGCTGATGCTCGCGGCGGGCGTCCCCGAAGGCACGGTCTTCGTCCAGTCCGACGTACCGACCCATGCGCAGCTCGCGTACCTGCTCGAGTGCACGTCGTACGTCGGGGAGCTGTCCCGGATGATCCAGTACAAGGAGAAGGGCAAGGGCCGCCCGATGACGCGGGCCTCGCTGTTCACGTACCCGTGCCTGATGGCCGCGGACATCCTGCTGTACGGCGCGGAACGGGTGCCGGTCGGCGGCGACCAGGACCAGCACGTCGAGCTGGCCCGGGACGTCGCGCTCCGGTTCAACCGTGAGTACGGCGACACGTTCGTCGTTCCGCAACTGAACAAGGCGGCGCTGGCAACGCGGGTGAAGGACCTGCAGAACCCGACCGCGAAGATGAGCAAGTCGGACGCGGACGACGCGGTCGGCACGATCCGGCTGCTGGACCCGCCGGACGTGATCCGCCGGCAGATCATGCGCGCGGTCACGGACTCCGAGAACGAGGTCCGCCACGACGAGACGAACAAGCCGGGCATCACCAACCTGCTGGAGATCCTGGCCGCCTGCACCGCCGGCGATCCGGCCGAACTGGCGACCTCGTACGCGTCGTACGGCGCGCTCAAGCAGGACGTCGCGGACGCCGTACTGGCCATCATCGAGCCGCTGCAGAAGGAGTATGCGCGGCTGACGACCGACCCGGGCGCGATCGACCAGCTGCTCGCCCAGGGCCGGGACCGCGCGCTCGAGGCGAGCACTCCCCGACTCCAGGCGGCGACCCGCGCGATGGGTTTGGCAGGATCTGCTCCATGAAGATCCGCGCCGCTTCCTTCAACATCCGCAATTCGTCCGCTCCGGACGGCGACAACGCCTGGCCGGTCCGGCGGAACGCGACGGTGGCGGCGATCGAACAGCTGGACGCGGACGTGGTCGGGCTGCAGGAGGTGCTGCCCGACCAGCTCGAGTACCTGCGCTGGCGGTTCGGCAAGTACGAGATCGTCGGCGCCGGCCGGGACGACGGGATGAGTGCCGGTGAGCACGCCGCCGTCCTGGTCCGGCCCGGCGACTGGCGGATCGAGCGGCACGAGACCCGCTGGCTGTCCGACGACCCGGGCACGCCGGGCTCGATCGGCTGGGACGCCGACCTGACCCGGATCGCGACGCTGGTCTGGCTGCGGCACCGCAACGGCACGACGATCGGCGTCATCAACACGCACTACGACCATGCCGGTGAGGTCGCGCAGCTGCAGTCGTCGCGGCTGATCGCGCGCTGGGTCGGCGGATCGGTGCCGTGGATCGTGATGGGCGACCTGAACGCGACGCCCGACTCGCCACCGGTCAAGACGCTCGTCGACGCGGGACTCCGGCTCGCCGTACCGCTGTCCGAGGGCGGCAGCTGGCACAACTTCACCGGCGCCGTCGACGACGACCGCATCGACCACATCCTCCTCACCAAGGAGTGGACCGTGACCGACGCGGCCGTCTCACACTTCCGCCCGGACGGACGAGTCCCCAGCGACCATTGGCCCGTCGTGGCGTCTTTAGAGCTTGGCTAGTACCTCTTCGCGGAGGCGTTCGAGGGCGTCGAAGCGGCGGTTGCCGTTGCCGAGGAGCGCGTCCGGAATCAGGAGCTCGTCGATCCCGGCCGCCGGGTACTTGGCGACCACGTCGAGCACCTCCTCGGCGGATCCCATGACGACATGCGCCCCGCGACTCTCCAGCTGCTGCTTGCGTTCGGCCGCCTCGGTGTCTCCCGGTACGACAATCTCGAAGAACGCCTGCGTCGACCGCCGCACGCTCTGCGGATCCCGTCCCACCCGCTCACAGTGCTGGGCGAACACCTCGCCCTTGTGCACCGCCAGCTCCGGGCGACCCCAGTGGTTCCACTCGTCGGCGTACTTCGCGACGATGCCCAGGGCAACCTTTTCGCCGGACGCCCCGATCAGGATCGGCAGGTGCGCCGGCTTCGGCTCGCACGGCGCGTCCTGCAGCTGGTAGTACTTGCCGTCGAAGGACGTACGGTCCTGGGTGAGCAGGCTCTTGATCACCTGGCACGCTTCCTCGAAGCGCTTGAGACGCGGGCCGACCGGCGGCAGCTCGATGCCGTACACCTCGTGCTCGTTGACCTGCCAGCCGGCGCCGATGCCGAGCACGAACCGGCCGTTCGCGAGCTGGTCGATGGTCGCCGCCGCGTTCGCCACCACGGCCGGGTGCCGGTAGGTGTTGCCGAGCACCATCGAGCCGACGCGCACCCGCTCGGTACGGGCGGCGATCCCGGCGAGCAGCGCCAGGCACTCGTTCACCGGAACGCTCAGGTCGTCGCCGTTCTGCATGAAATGGTCAGCTACCCACACCCCGTGCCATCCGGTGCGCTCCGCATACTCCGCACCGTCGAGCACGTCCTGCCAGTTCCGCGAGGCCGCAGGCCACAAAGAAAAGTCCATGGACTCATCCTGCCTCTTGGGCCGCGAGGACGGCGTCGCCGTTTCGTTCTGCCCATTCTGTGAGCAGGCGGATCGGGACCATCAGGGTCCGGCCGAGGTCGGTCAGGTCGTACTCGACGCGGGGCGGGACGCCACCGTGGTCCGTGCGGGTGACGAGGCCGTTGGCCTGCAGCCGGCGGAGCGTCTGGGTGAGTACCTTCTTCGAGATGCCGCCGATCAGGTCGATCAGCTCCGAGTGCCGGCGGGCGTGGTCGTTCAGCCCCCACAGCACCACGACTGCCCACTTGTCCGCGATGACCTCGACCGCGAGCCGGGCCGGGCAGTCGGCCAGGAAGACATCGCCGGGTTCCACTCCGTACACAGCCGCCAGGGTACCCAGAGGTTCCCACGGCGCTGTCTAGCGTCTGCTGCATGAACCTTCCCGAGAGCACCCACCGGCTCCTCGACGAGCCCAAGGACGTCACGATGATCACGATCGACCCGGACGGGTCGCCGCAGGCCGCGCTGGTCTGGGTCGGGCGGGACAGCGACGACCTGCTGATCGGCGTCGAGGAGAGGCACCGCAAGACGCGGAATCTGCGTCGCGATCCGCGCATCACGCTGGTCGTCCAGGACGACAGGATCAGCCCGCGCGGGCTCACGCAGTACCTGGTCGTCCGCGGGACGGCGAAGCTCGACGGCCCCGGAGCGCCGCAGTACAAGACGTTGATGGACCAACTGAGCCAGAAGTACCTGGGCCAGGACGAATTCCCGTTCGGGAACGAACAGGTCTACGCCGGCGCGACCGTCGTCCGGGTGGTCGTCGACCGGGTGGCCGGCGAGGGCCCGTGGGCGCTCAGGTGACTCGCAGGGCTCAGAGGACGATGTGCCAGCGGAGCAGGAAGGCGCCGACGGAGAGTACGACGTAGAGCAGGACGAGGGCGGCGCCGAGGCCGGGGCGCGGGCGGTGCCGGCGGACCTCGGTGGTCAGCGACTGCTCGCGGAGCGCCTCCATCACCGCGGCGACCTCGGCCGTCCGGTCCTTCGGGATGCCGTTGATCTCGTGCTCGTCGGGGCCACGGGTGAGGACGACGTTGTCGTCGCCGGTCTCGATCTTGCCGACGTCCTGCCAGGCGAGGCTGCGGACCAGCAGGCTGGTACGAGCCTTCAGACCGGTCTGGAACAGCTCGACGCGGTACAGCACGACACCGCCGGCGACCCGGACCACCGACGCGCCGATGATGGTCAGCAGACCGACCGCGAGCATGTCGCGGGCGCCCATCCAGAGCCACGAGTTCAGCGCGGGGACGACGACGAACGGCAGCAGGAACAGCGCCCAGGCCCACCACGGCGCCGGATCCAGCGGCACGCGCCACGGCAGCTGGGGCACCGCCTGCTGCACATCTTCATCCAGCGCAGGCGTGGTGATCGGTTCGACCGAACCATTACCCATGGGCGGACTCAATCCCTCGAACATGGCAGGAAACCTCGGCGGGCCTTACCTTAACGCCACCTGAGGGACAGGTGTTATTCGGCTGCCAGCTCACGCGAACGGTTGCGGGCGGCCTCGATCGCGGACAGGAACGCCGCGCGGACCTTGTGGTCCTCGAGCTCCCGCACGGCGGCCGCTGTCGTACCGCCGGGAGACGTGACGCGTTCCCGCAGTACGGTCGGGTGCTCGCCGGTCTCGCGGAGCAGCTTCGCCGAACCGACCACGGTCTGGACGACGAGATCGGTCGCCGTACCGCGCGGCAGGCCCATGTGCACACCGGCCTCGATCATCGACTCGACCACGAAGAAGATGTACGCCGGGCCGGAGCCGGAGATCGCGGTCACCGCGTCCTGCTGCTTCTCCGGCACGCGCACCACGCGACCGGTCGCGGCGAGCAGGCGCTCAGCCAGCTCTAGGTGGCTCTCGTCGCAGTGCGCCCCGCGGGAGATCGCGGCCATCCCCTCGTCCACCAGGGCAGGCGTGTTCGGCATGACACGGACGACCGCGACACCGTCGGGCAGCCGGGACTCGACGAAGCCCGTGGTGATGCCGGCCGCGAGCGAGACGACGGTCTGGGTCGGCCCGATCGCCGGCGCTATCTCGGCGAGCAGGTCCGGCATGTCCTGCGGCTTCACCACCAGGACGAGCGTGTCCGCCCGCTTCGCGGCGTCCAGGTTGGAGACGACGTCGACGCCGTACCGCTCCCGCAGCTCGGCGGCGCGCTCCTCCCGGCGCTCGGTGATCAGGAGGTCCTCCGGTCGCCATCCGGCCCGAATCAGCCCGGACAGCAACGTCTCCCCCATCACACCCGCCCCGAGGACGGCCACCTTTGCACTCATGCTGCACAGGTTAGCCGTACGGGATCTGGCTATTTCTTGCTGATCAAGGACCGGGCGAAGAACTGGAGGTTCGCGGGGCGCTCGGCGAGGCGGCGGACCAGGTAGCCGTACCAGTCCGCGCCGTACGGGATGTAGATGCGGACCGTGTGCCCCTGACCGGCCAGGCGGAGCTGTTCCTCGGGGCGGATGCCGAACAGCATCTGGTACTCGTACGTCCCCGGCTTGCGGCCGGCGCGGTCGGCCAGCGCGCCCGCGATCGAGATCAACCGCGGGTCGTGCGTCGCGATCATCGGGTACCCGGAACCGTTCAGCAGAACCTTCATCGCGCGGACGTACGCCTTGTCGACCTGGCGCTTCTCCTGGTACGCGACCGATTCCGGCTCGTTGTACGCGCCTTTGCACAGCCGGACCCGCGAACCGGACTGCGCGAGATCGTGGCAGTCCCCCTCCGTACGCCGCAGGTACGCCTGCAGGACCGCGCCCGTCTCCGGGAAGTCCTGCCGCAGCTCGTGCAGGATGCCCAGCGTGGAGTCCGTGGTGGTGTGGTCCTCCATGTCGAGGGTGACCTTCGTGCCGGCGTTGCGGGCGGCCAGGCAGATGGTCCGCGCGTTCTCCAGGGCGACCTTCTCGCCGTCGCCGGGGAGCGCCTGGCCGACGGCGGACAGCTTCACCGAGACCTCCGCGTGCGCGGTCAGGCCGGCGGCGGAGAGCTTCCGCAGCACGTCCACGTACGCGTCGGCGGAAGCGGTGGCCGCGGCCAGATCGGTGACGTCCTCGCCGAGGTGGTCGAGCGAGACGTTGAGGCCGTTGCTGACCAGCTTCTCGGTGGCCAGCACGGCCTCCGGAGCGGTCTCACCGGCGACGTACCGCGCGACGATGCCGCTGGAGACCGGCAGCGAGGACACAGCCTTCTTGATCTGGGGGCTGCGGGACATGCCCAGCAGGACTCGCCGAAGCACTACGTTTCCTCCCTCGTCGACCACGTGTCTGCCAGTGGTGAATGCAGGCTACGCGCCTGATTCGGGCACTCCTAATCATGTGGCCGGGGCCACTCCAGCGGCAGTACTGGTGCGGTGTTCGCACCCCTGTCTGTTAGAAGATGCGGCCATGCCCATCTTCAAGCGTCGCCGCCGGAACGCCGCGGAGGCCGACCCGATCGGCGCGTTCTGGTCCTGGTGGACGACCACCGGTGCCGGTGCGGTCGCCGCGGCGGTCGCCGGCCAGGAGCCGACCGAGGCGAACGCCGAGCTGAGCCGGCGCGTCGGCCGCATCCACCCCGACCTGGAGTGGGAGCTCGGTCCGGGGCTGCACGCCGAGCACGTACTGATCGTCACCGCCGCCGGAAACCCCGAGCAACGCGCGGTCGCCCGCCGCTGGCTGCGCGCCGCACCGCCGTCCGACCGGGTTTGGGAGTATGCCGACCTGCGCCGCCCGGGGCCTCCGGTGACGATCCGGTTCGAGGGGCTCCCGCCGGTCGCGATCGACGAGTCGGTGGTGTCGATCGAGCCGGACGCGGCGTCGGTGCACGTCGGCGTCCACCATCCGGCGTTCGGGTCCTTGCCCGTGGACGC
>DASSDE010000386.1:0-11803 GCA_035697365.1 Kribbella sp.
CAGGTCGAGGTGGATGTCGAGCTGCACGCGTCCGCTCGGGTGGCGATTCGGTCCGGGTTCCGGCGCGAGGGCGTACTGCGCGGGGCCGCGCTGGTCGAGGGTGAGCGCCGCGACGTCGCGATCTACGGCATGCGCGTCGACGATCCGCGGCCGGACACGGTGACGGGCTGGACGGCGTTGATGGACTCGACGCTGCCGAAGAAGCGCGTGATCGCCCACGTCGTGGTACGGGACACGGGCGGTCGGGTGCTGTTGTGCCAGGTCAGCTACAAGAACGACCTCGAGCTGCCGGGTGGTGTGGTGGAGCCCGACGAGGACCCCGCGACCGGTGCATTGCGGGAGATGGAGGAGGAGCTCGGTACGGCGTTGCCGCTGCTCGGCGTACTGGCGATCGACTGGTTGCCGCGCTGGGAGGGCTGGGGCGACGCGGTCGAGATCCTGTACGACGGCGGCGTCCACGACCCGTCGCTGATCGACCGTCTGCAGCCGGACGGCTTCGAGATCAAGAGCCTGTCCTGGCGGACGCCGGACGAGCTGGCGGGCCTCGTCTCCCCGCTGAACGCCCGCCGCCTCCCAATGCTCCTCGCCGCCCCCGACCACCTCCACAACCTCAGCAACGGCGAGCCGATCAACGGGTCAGCTGGTTGATGCACCAGGTGTAGTGGCCGTCGCCGGCGTTCTCGTCGTAGATCGTGGCGGTGATGATCGCGTACGCCCGCCGGTAGAGCCGCATCCGTTCGCGGTCGTGGCCGAGGTCCGCGAACCGTGCGGTCAGGAGGTCGTCGAGGCGGCGCGCAGCGGGCGAGTACATGTCGAAGAAGCCGGCCGCGAGCGACGCCTCGAACGTGCTGTCCCCGGCGGTCGACAAGAACCCCCAGTCGAGCACCGCGGCAACCTCACTCCCCCGCATCAGCACATTCGGCGGACAAATGTCGCCATGCACGACACTCAACTCAGCCCGAAGCTCGTTCAGGGCTGCTAGCACTTCTTCCAGCAATCGAGCGAAACCGGGAACGTCCCGCTCGAGATGCACCTTCGACACCGCAGCACGTCGCCGTACCAAGGAAGCCAGACTCTCGCCCCACGACCCCGTCCAGAACGGCTGCCCGATCACCGGCATCGCCTTGTTCGCCGGCCCCGGCTGGACCCCGCGCAGCGCCTCCACCACCGCGACGAACGCGTCCAGCGCCACCTCCTCCGGCAGACCCGCCTCGTGCAGCGGCGTACCGGTGAGCTTGTCCTCGACGCTGACCGCGAACCCGTTCTCCCCCGCGGTGATCTCCCGGATCCGCGGCGTCCGGAACGGCAGCTCGGGCAACTCGTCCAGGAACGCCTTCAAACCCAGCACGTCCTGCGGCCGCCGCTCGAACCAGACCTTTCGCACCGACCCGTCACCCAGGTCGTACACGGCCCCTTCCATCCCCTGCCCGATCAGCTCCACCTCGCCGACCCTAATGGACCAGCCGGATCGTCAGCGGATAGACGTACCCCTTCCCACCGAACGCGGCGAGCGCCGCCAGGATCACCAGCACCAGCGCCACGATTCCCCCGACGACGAGCACCGGTACGACGATCACCGCGCCGAAGCCGAATGTGAGGTAGATCAGCACGCTCGCGACCGCCGAGTAGATCAGCAGCGAGATCTGGAAGTTCAGCGACTCCACCGCGTGCCCGCGGACGAACTCGGAGCGGTTCCGGAACACCAGCCAGACGATCAGCGGGCACAGGAAACCCATCGCGATCCAGGCCGCGACGACGACTCCGGCGTGCGCGACCATCGCCCAGGTGCGCTCCTGAGTGGCAGACATCGGCCGGGCCGCAGACGTACTCATACTGCAGTCAAGCACGCCGATTCCTTTGCGCAGGTTCGCTGGTCAGTACCTGTGACAGACCAGCAACGAAAGGGATAGGCGATGGCAAGCGAGCAGTCGGATGCGGTACGGCGGCACTGGCAGGCAGCGAGTACGAGGCCGGAGAGTGTGGACCGGGAGGTGGCGGACCATCAATGGGCCGAGCTGACCGCTGAGCCGGAGGACGTGGACTACTTGGCGGTACCGGGACGCCCCGCGCTGTGGATCGTGCCGCACGGTGCGGCCACGGACCGAGTGCTGTTCTGCCTGCACGGTGGCGGCTACGTCAGCGGCTCGAGGTACTCGCACCGGAAGCTGTTCGGGCATCTGGCCCGCGCGGTCGGCGCCCGGGCGCTCGTGTTCGACTACTCGCTGGCGCCTGAGCGGATCCACCCCGTCCAGGTCGACGAGGCGGTCGCCATGTACCGCTGGGTGCTGGACCAGGGCATCGCGCCCGAGCACGTCGTGTTCACCGGCGACTCGGCCGGTGGCGGGATGGCGATCACCACGCAGCTCCGCGCCCGCGCGGAAGGACTGCCGCTGCCCGCCGGCGCGATGCCGTTCTCGCCGTGGGTGGACTTCGAGGCGAACGGTGCGACGTACGACAGCAACCGCGACACCGACGCGTTCTTCCATCGGGATCTGGTCCGTGGCCTCGCCTGGGTCTTCCTCGGGTCGGACGGCTCGCCCCGCGACCCGTTCGTGAACCCGACGTACGGCGATCTCACGGGCCTCGGGCCGATCTACATCCAGGTCGGCGGGGACGAGGTGCTGCTCGACGATGCGCGGATGCTCGCGGAGGCCGCTGAGAAGGCCGGGGTCGAGGTACGGCTGGATGTGTTCCCGCAGATGCAGCACACGTTCCAGATGGCGGCGGGTCGCGCACCGGAGGCCGACGACGCGATCGCTCGGATGGCAGAGTGGGCCCGGCCCGTGGTCGGGCTGTGACAACCCAAGGACTGGTGATGAGCGATTTCGGCGAGCTGACCGAGCCGTTCCGCAAGGAGCTGCTGGCGCACTGCTACCGGATGCTCGCGGCGGTGCACGAGGCCGAGGACGCGGTCCAGGAGACGTACCTGCGGGCCTGGCGCGGGTGGGCCGCCTTCGAGGGCCGCTCGTCGGTGCGGGTCTGGCTGTACCGGATCGCGACGAACGTCTGCCTGACCGCGCTCGAGCAGCGCGGCCGGCGGGCGTTGCCGTCCGGGATCGTTGCCCCGAGCACCGATCTGGCCGCGGTTCCGCCGCCGGCAGCCGACGGGTTCGACTGGATCGAACCGATCGCCGAGTCGCTGGTGACACCTGATCCAGCGGCGTCCGACCCAGCGGCGATCGTCACGCTCCGCGAGAGTCTGCGGCTCGCACTGATCGCCGCGTTGCAGTACCTGCCGCCGAAGCAACGCGCCGTACTGATCCTGCGAGAGGTGCTCGCCTTCCCGGCCGCCGAGGTCGCGACGATGCTCGACACGTCGGTCGCGGCGGTGAAGAGCACGCTGCAACGGGCACGGGCCCGCATCGACGAGACGGCACCGACGCGGGGCGAGGTCTCGGAGCCCACCGACGCCGCGGCCAAGGCGCTGCTCGACGACTACATCGCCGGTTTCGAGAACGCCGACACCGCGGCACTCGAGCGCGCGCTGCGTACGGACGCCGCGATCGAGATGGTCGGTACGACGACCTGGTTCGACGGACGCGTGCTGTGTATGGCGTTGCTGGCGTCCGCGGTCGGCGAACCGGGTGACTGGCGGATGATCCCGATCGTCGCGAACGGCCAGCCCGCGGTCGGCGCGTACCTCAAGGGCGAGCCGTACGGGATTGCCGTACTCACGCCGACGCCCACCGGTCTCACCCACATCCACGTCTTCAGTACACCTGCCCTCGTCACGTACTTCGGACTGCCGGCTACAGCTCCTGCACCGTGAGGCGGGCGCGTCGGCTGGTGCTGATCAGGGCGAGCGCCACCACCACGAGACCGACAGCGATCATCGGCCACCAGACGAGATGCTCTGCGCGGACGAACCGTTGCGGATCGGTGGTGGCGGTCGCGCCGACGATCGAGCCGGCCGCCGCGACTCCGAGCGAGCTGCCGGTCTGGCGGCCGACCGAGGCCAGGGAGCCCGCCAGACCGGCCATCGAGCCGGGCATGCCGGACACTGCCGAGTTCGCGATCGGCGGGTTGACGACGCCCAGGAACACCCCGAACGGCAGGAAGATCGCGAGCACGACCGGGAGTGGTGTCGACAATCCGATCGTCAACGAGGCGCCTGCCCCGAGCGCGAGTCCGGCTCCGGCGACCACGAGCGGCAGGCGGGGACCGTGCGCACCGACCACCCGACCGGTGAGTGGCGACAGTACGCAGATCAGCAGGCCGACCGGCAGCAGGCTCAGGCCGGCGTGCAGCGCGGACAGGTGCCGGACGCTCTGCAGGTAGAGCGTGGTGACGAACAGGAACGCTCCGAACCCGCTGTACGCGAAGAGCGCGACGATGACGGCCGAGCTGAACGGGACGCTGCGGAACAGCCGGAGCTCGAGCATGGGTTCAGCACGGCGGCGTTCGTACCGGATCAGCACGACGGCCGCGACAGCGGAGACCAGGAGCAACGCAATGATCGGCGGCGCACCCCAGCCGTGCTTCTCGGACTCGATGATCGCGGTCACCAGGCCGCCGAGCAGGAGCACTACGAGCACTTGGCCGATCGGGTCGAAGCGGCGGCCGCGGGCGGCGCGGGACTCGGGGACGTACAGGCTGGTGAGGATCACCGCGAGGGCGACGATCGGCAGGTTCACCCAGAAGATCGAGCGCCAGCCGAGGCCATCCACGAGCGCGCCGCCGAGGATCGGGCCGAGCACCAGCGACAGGCCGGCCGTGGCGCCGAAGATGCCGATCGCGCGGGCCCGCTCGGCGCGATCCGGGAAGACCGTGACCACGATCGCCATCGCCACCGGGTTCATCATCGTGCCGCCAACCGCCTGCAGGGCGCGGGCGGCGATCAGCGCGTCGATGCCGGGGGCCAGGCTGCAGAGCAGCGAGCCGAGTCCGAACACAGTCAGGCCGAGGCGGAACATCCGCTTCCGGCCGAACCGGTCGGCGGTCGAGCCGGCCAGCATCAGGAAGCTCGCCAGCACCAGCGTGTAGGCGTCGACAGTCCACTGCAGACCGGACGTCGAGGCGCCGAGGTCGTCCCGGATCGCGGGCAGCGCCATGTTGACGATCGAGATGTCCATCACCGAGACGAGCAGGCTCGCACAGCAGATCGTGAGCACCAGGTATCTGCGTGCACTGGTCAGACCAGTGGCCTCAGCCGTTGAGAGGGTCATACCGACGACGTTAGGATTTAGAGCGTGCTCGAAGTCAATGAACGCGGGATCAGCATCGCCGAAGCCGCCGAACGTACCGGCGTCAGCGTCCACACACTGCGCTACTACGAACGCGCCGGCCTGGTCGTGACGACTGTCGACCGCACCGCGGGCGGGCGGCGGCGCTACCGCAAGCTCGACCTGGACTGGATCAAGATCTGCACCAGGTTCCGGGCCACCGGGATGCCGATCCGCACCATCCGCCGGTACGCCGAGCTGGTCACTGCCGGCCGCGGCAACGAGAAGGACCGCCTGGAGCTCCTCGAGACGCACCGGTCCGAGATCCTCACCCAGCTCGCCGACCTCAGCGAGTGCCTGACGCTGATCGACCACAAGATCGACGTCTACCGAGGCCGCCTCGAAGCCGGCGACGCCGACCGTCTGTGGGCGCCTGCCGCAGATTCGTGAGGCGGCTGGAGATTGCTGAGGCGGCTGGTGAGGAAGCGGCGTTCGGTCTCGTTGGCGGTCAGGTCGATCGCCTGCTCGTAGGCCTTGATCGCCTCCGCCTTGCGACCGAGGCGGGTCAGCACGTCGGCGCGGGCCGCGGGCAGGTAGGCGTACGAGGCCAGCGCCGGTTCGTTGCTCAAGGCATCCAGCTCGGACAGTACGGCGGTCAGGTCCGCGCCCGGCACGAGGCTGTGCGCGGCGGCCCGGTTGAGTGCGACGATCGGCGTCGGCCAGCTCACCAGCATCGCGTCGTACATCCGCATCACCTGGCGCCAGTCGGTCCGCTCCCAGCTCGGCGAGGTCATGTGCAGCCCCGCCACCGCAGCCTGGAGGGCGAACCGTCCGTGCCCCTGCCGCAGCGCCGTCGTCGCCCGCGACACTCCCTCGGCCAGTAGCTGCTGGTCCCATCGCGAGCGGTCCTGGTCCGCCAGCAGTACCAGCTCACCGTCCGCGCTGACCCGCGCACCACCGCGCGCCTCGGTCATCAACAGCAACCCGAGCAGTGCCTGCGGCTCGGGCTCGTCGGGCATCAGCCGTACCAGCAACCGCGCCAGCTCGACCGCTCGCCCGGTCAGGTCCGTGCGCGTCAGCTCCGGCCCGGCCGCGACATGCCCGGCCGTGTAGACCAGGTGGACGACGGTCAGGACGACATCCAGCCGCTCCGGCAGTTCGTGATCAGCCGGGAGCCGGTACGGGATGGCTGCCGCCGCGATCTTCTTCTTGGCGCGGGTGATCCGCGCCGCGGCTGTCGCCTCACCGATCAGCAGGACCGCGGCGACCTCGCGGGTGGTCAGACCGCAGATCAGGCGCAGGGTCAGCGCCACCTGCGACTCCTGGGCGAGTGCCGGGTGACAGCAGGTGAAGACGAGCCGCAGCGGATCGGTCGGTTGCTCGACCTCGCCGGGCTCCTCCACCAGGAGGGGCAGTTTGCGGCGCAGGTTCGTCTCTCGCCGCAGCCGATCCAGGGCAAGCCGGCGCGCGACCGTGGTCAGCCAGCCGCCCGGGTTCTCCGGGATCCCGTCCGGCCAGGTCCGCAACGCCTGTACGAACGCGTCCTGCGTACAGTCCTCGGCCAGGTCGAGATCCCGCGTCAGCCGTACGACCGACGCAAGCACGGTCGACCAACTCTCCCGATGCGCCCGGTCAACCACCCGAGCAACCTCAACAGCCTCAGTCAACCGGCCTCCTCCCTCACCGGGCCTCCCGGCTCACCCGGCTCCTCGCTCACCCGGCTCCTCGCTCACCCGGCTCCTCGCTCACCCGGCTCCTCGCTCACCCGGCTCCTCGCTCACCCGGCCTCCTCGCTCACCCGGCCTCCTCGCCGTCTCGGCCCTGGCACGCCGGCGTCGCGCGCCGCCGCCGTACCGAACCATCCTCCCCCGTCGCGCCCACACCGGCCCCCGTTGTCGGACAGCCTGGCGCAGCCCCCGTCGGGGTCCGGTTTCAGGCCTTGGGGGCGGCGTCCTCGGAGGTGTCCATCACCGGTCGGACCTCGATGTTGCCGGACGGGCAGAGCTTCGCCAGCTCGAGCGCCTGGTCGAGGTCCCGCGCCTCCACCAGGTAGAAACCGCCGAGCGCCTCCTTGGTCTCGATGAACGGCCCGTCGGTGACCATCGGCTCCGCACCGCCCTTCTGCCGTACCGTGCTCGCGGTACTGGACCGCTCCAGCGCCGCGCCGCCGAGGATCTGCGCCCCGGCCTTCTCCACTGCCTCCGCGAACGCGGTGTGCAGCTTCATCTCCTGCTGCCAGCTCTCCGCGGTGACGTTGTCGTACCAGTCCTCGCTGTCGTAGAGCAGGAACATGTACTGCGCCATCTCAGGCTCCCTCGTCTAGTGCTTCCTACTGGGACATCTTGCTGACGAACATCGCCACACGGAATCGACAGCGGCCGGAAAGATTTCTCATTACTGTGAAGTACATGGATCATTTCGACGTGCTGATCGTCGGCGCGGGCCTGTCCGGGATCGGCGCGGCGTACCGGATCCAGACCCGCTGCCCGAACCGGACGTACGCCGTCCTCGAGGCCCGCGAGGCGCTCGGCGGCACCTGGGACCTGTTCCGCTACCCAGGGGTGCGCTCGGACTCGGACATGTTCACGCTCGGCTTCCCGTTCCGCCCGTGGAAGGCGGCGAAGGCGATCGCCGACGGGCCGTCGATCCTCTCGTACCTGCACGAGACCGCGGCCGCGTACGGCATCGACAAGCACATCCGGTACGGCGAACGCGTCGTGCGCGCGGCGTGGTCGTCGGAGGATGCGCTGTGGACCGTGGAGACCGGCGGCGCGTCGTACACCTGCTCGTTCCTGTACGTGTGCAGCGGGTACTACAACTACGACGCCGGGTACGTGGTCGACTTCGCTGGGCAGGACGAGTTCGGCGGGCGGATCGTGCACCCGCAGCACTGGCCGGCCGACCTGGACTACACCGGTCAGCGGGTGGTGGTGATCGGGAGCGGTGCGACCGCGGTGACGCTGGTGCCCGCCATGGCCGGTACGGCGGAGCACGTGACGATGCTGCAGCGGTCGCCGAGCTACGTCGCGTCCCGACCGGCGCGCGACGCGGTGTCCGATCGGCTCCGTGCCGTACTGCCCGAGAACCTCGCCCACCGGGTGATCCGGGGGAAGAACGTTGCTCTGAGCACCATGTTGTACAGCGCGTTCCGGCGTTGGCCGGCGCACGCCGCGTGGGTGCTGAACACCGGCGTCGCCAAGCAGTTGCCGTCGTCGATCCCGGTGGATCCGCACTTCACGCCGCGGTACAAGCCGTGGGATCAGCGGCTGTGTCTGGTGCCGGACGCCGACCTGTTCAAGGTGTTGCGGGACGGGACGGCCTCAGTGGTGACCGACGAGATCGAGCGGTTCACACCGTCCGGGCTGCTGTTGCGGTCCGGACGTGAACTGGAGGCCGATCTCGTGGTCACCGCGACCGGCCTCCGCATGGTTGCGCTCGGCAACATCAAGGTGACCGTCGACGGGCGGGCCGTCGAGCCGCACGACACCTTTGTCTACCAGGGGATGATGCTCAGTGGCGTACCGAACCTCGCCTGGTGCATCGGGTACACCAACAACTCCTGGACGCTCCGCTCCGACCTCACCTCGCAGTACGTCTGCCGGCTCCTCAACCACCTGACCGCGACCGGCACCCGCATCTGCCTCCCCGAGGTGGACCCGGCCGAGTACGACGCCCCGGCCCGTCCCGTCGTCGACCTCACCTCCGGCTACATCAGCCGGGCCGCCGGCATCCTCCCCCGCCAAGGCACCCAGGGCCCCTGGCGCCTACGCCAGAACTACCCCCGCGACCTCCTGAGACTCCGCTTCGCTCCCGTGAACGACGGCGTCATGCAGTTCAGCTGAGCGCCCGAAGCCGGAGGCTGCACCCGCCCGTCAGTTGGGACCGGGGGCCGGGGGCTGTGGGCCGACGTACGTCGCGATCGGGCGGATGATCTTCGGGTCTTCGGCCTGTTCGAGGATGTTCGCGGACCAGCCGATGATGCGGCTGACCGCGAACGTCGGCGTGAACATCGCCCGCGGGATCCCGCACAGCTCCATCACGACCCCGGCGTAGAACTCGACGTTCGCGTAGAGGTTGCGGCCCGGCTTCAGCTCCGCGAGTACGTCGACGATGCGCTGCTCGACCGTCGTCGCGAAGTCGACCAGGTCGCCGCCGATCCCGCGGGCGATGTCGCGGAGCATCAGTGACCGCGGATCCTCGGTCCGGTACACCGCATGCCCGAACCCCATGATCCGATCGCCTGCGGACACCTTCGCGCGAACCCAGGCGTCGATGCGGTCCGGCGTACCGATCTCGTCGAGACTCGCCAGTGCCCGGTCCGGGGCGCCGCCGTGCAGCGGGCCGGAGAACGCGCCGATCGCACCGGCGACGGCCGCGACCACGTCCGCGCCGGTGGAGGCGATCACGCGCGCGGTGAAAGTGGAGGCGTTGAACCCGTGGTCAACGGTGGAGACCAGGTAGTGCTCGACAGCCGTTGCATGTACGGCGGTCGGCTCGGCACCGGTGACCAAGTACAGCCAGTTCTGGGCGGCGGTGAGGTCGGCGCGCGGCTCCAGCGGTTGCTGTCCTTCGCGCAGGCGGTAGAGGGCGGCGAGGATCGTCGGGGTCACGGCGCAGACGAGCATCGCGTCGGCCTTGCGACGGGCCGGGTCGGCGTCCCAGAGCGGCGGTAGACCACGGACGGCGGCGAGCAGCGACAGCGCCGTACGGAGGCCGGCGAGCGGGTTGAACTTCGCGCCGGATGTTGCGCCGGCGGTTGCGATGGCGGGGAGGACCGCGCGGACCTCGTCGGGGAGGACCCGCAGTGGGGCGAGCTCGGCGATGAAGGCGGCGCGCTCGGCGTCGGTCGGGAGGTGGCCCTCGAACATCAGGTACCAGACGTCTTCGAGAGTCTTGGACTTGGCCAGGTCGATCGCCGAGTACTGCCGGTAGTGGTAGAAACCCTCTTCACCACGGACGTCGCCGAGGGTCGTCTCGGTGACGACGACGTTGCGCAGACCGGGCGGAACATTGATCGTTGTTGACATATCTTCAGAGTTGATAGCCAATCAACTATTGTCAATATTGATCGAGTCAACATGAGAGAGGTTGGGAGCGGGGATGTCGGCCGAAGGTGACGAGAATTACCTGAGCACTGCTGAGGTCGCACGCCGGCTGCAGGTCAAGCCGGCCACGATTTACGCCTACGTCAGTCGCGGCCTGCTTACCAGCGTCCGCGCCCGTGGGCGCCGCGGCAGCCTGTTCGCCGCAGACGAGGTCGAACGCCTCGCCGCCCGCTCCGTCGAACACTCCGGCGTCGTCGAGCGCATCGAGTCCGAACTGACCCTCCTCAAGGAGGACGAGCTCTACTACCGAGCCCACCCAGCCCGCACCCTCGCCACCACCGCTACCCCCGCCCAAGTGGCCGCTCTCCTCTGGACCAACACCTCCCCCGAACGGCAGCTTGCGAGGGTTGCCGAGACTGAGGTTTTTGGGGTGGTTCGGGGTGGGGTGGAGTTGGCTCGGGCTGGGATGGCTGTGGTGCCGGAGGGGGCTCGGTTGACGGATCGGTTGCGGGTCGCGGTGGCTGTGTTGGGAGCCGCGGATCCGCTGCGGTTCGATCTGTCACCGGCGTCGGTGACGGCTGCAGCCGGGCGATTGATCGGGACGCTGGTGACTGCACTCCCCGGCAAGACCGTCTACGGCGAGGCGACGCTGGGTGCCCGTCTTTGGCCCAAGCTCTCCGACGACGAACCGCGCCCAGAGCTCCTCGACGCCGCCCTCATCCTTCTCGCCGACCACGGCCTCGCGGTCTCCACCGTGGCAGCCCGCGTCGCCGCGAGCGCCCGCGCGAACCTGTACGCCGTGATCTCCGCCGGCCTCGGCGCACTCGACGGGCAGTACCACGGTGCCGCCCCGACGCTGGCGTACGAGTTCCTCGAACGCGCCAAGCAGGACCCACTGACCGCCCTGTCAGACCAGTTGCGCTCGGGCAAACCGGTCCCCGGCTTCGGCCACAAGATCTACCAGCACCACGATCCCCGCGCCGAGGTACTGCTGGGCCTCCTCGGCGACCATCCGATCACCGCCATCGTCCGCGCGATCGCCGAACGCACCCCCACCTTCCCGAACAGCGACCTGGCGATCGCCGCGATCATGCACGCGTACAACTTCCGCCCAGACGCCGGCGACGCCCTGTTCGCCCTCGCCCGGATGATCGGCTGGACCGCCCACGCCCTCGAGGAGTACGCCGCCCCACCACTCCGCTTCCGGACCATGGGCATCTACACCGGCCAACCCACCTAGTGTCCTGCGCCTGAAGTCCGTGAGCCAAGTCGAGATCCCGCACCGTGTCGGCGCCGCGACCTTGTGCACGAGATCCGTACCGCGTGGCGGCTCCGCGACGGATCCCGTGCACAAAGTCGCCTGAGTTCCGGCGGCGGGTCAGCTGCTGGGCAACGACCGCCGAGGGGCGCGGTTGAGTAGTCCGGTGGGTGACGGTTGTTCTTCATCAGTACGAGCGCCGGACCGGAGCCGTTGACCCGGTAGGCGATGCGGGCTCCGGAGGGTTTGACGTACTGGTAGTGGCTCACGCTGTGATGGATTGCAGGGCGTTGATGACGGTCTGGCGGACGGCTGCTGGGAGCGCCGCAGTCAGGGAG
>DASSDE010000387.1:0-4968 GCA_035697365.1 Kribbella sp.
GGACATCAGGTCTGACACCTCTCAGTTGTAGTCGGCAGTGATGGCTTCAGCGGTGGCGAGCAGGTCAGGCAGCAACTCGAGCACCTGCTCATAGTTCAGCAGTACGTCGGGTACGGACAACGACACGGCCCCCACAACGCGCCCCGTGCCGTCCTTGATCGGCGCACCGATGCAGTTGATGAACGACTCGTGTTCAGCCTTGTCCTGGGCCCAGCCACGCTCTCTGGTGGTCAGCAACTCCTCCCGGAACCGGTCCGGGTCGGTGATCGTGTTCGACGTGTAGGCCTTGTAGTCCAGCGTTGCGAGCACCGCATCTCGCTGCCGCTTCGGCTGGGCCGCCAGGAGCACCTTGCCGACAGCGGTGCAGTGGAGCGCGGCCGGTACGCCGACCTGCGAGTACATGCGTACTGAGCGCACGCTGTCCAGCTTGTCGACGTACACGACCTCGCCGTTCTCCCACGCCGCCAGGTGGACCGTCTGGCCAGTCTTCTGGTTCAGCTCCTGCAGGTGCGGCGCAGCCACCTGCCGTACGACATGCTGCTCGCGGGCGACGTCCGCCAGCGCGAAGAGGCGAGAGCCCAGCCGGTACCGGTGCGCGGCGTCCCGTCGTACGAACCGGTCCGCCTCCATGGTGCGCAGCAGCCGCAGCACTGTCGTCTTGTGAACGCCTAGCTCGGCAGCAAGCTGGTCGAGCGACCGCTCCCCCTCACCCAGACTGGTGAGGATCTGCAGCGCGCGGCTGAGGCTCTGACTCATGCCGCACCGATCTTTGTTGCCGCCCACTCCTCATCCGTCGCGTTGAGCAACCTCTCACGCTCAGCTGCCACGGGAGGTGGCGCATGGTCCTCAGCGACCGTCAGCACAGCCGCAGCCGTGAGATGCCCCAACCGCAACCGTTGCACAGCAGGCAACCCCTGCAAGGTTCCCGCCAAGAACCCGGCCGCAAATGCGTCACCGGCCCCGACAGTCTCCACAACGTCTACAGACAGTGCTGGGACCTCAGTGCGTCCGCCTGGCTCCAGCAGGATCGCGGTGTTCGCATCGTCCTTCACGATCAGGGTCTTCGCGCCCAGCCGTTCGTACAGCTCGTCTGCATCCCCCGTACCGGCGAAGACCTCAGCCTCATCCGCCCCGATCAGCACAATGTCGGCAGCCTTCAGCAACCGCCACAACGGCTCCGGGTCTCGCTCCCGCCACAACACCGGCCGCCAGTTGAGGTCAACGCTCAGCAGGAACTCCCGCGGCTCCGTCGCCAGCCGCTCCAGCATGTCCGAGCTGCTGGCAGAGATCGCCGCGGTGATCCCCGTGGTGTGTACGAGCTTCGCCTGCGCCAGCCGCTCACGGACCTCCGGCCGATCCAGGAACCCAGGTGCCATCGCAGCAGCCGCCGAGCCGGTCCGGTAGTAGTGCATCCGGGACCGGCCGTCCTCGGACTCCTTCACGTAGAGCGCCGTCGGCCGGAGCGGATCCAGCTCCACGCCCCCGACGTCGACACCGCGCGCCTGCAGGTCCCGCAGCACATGCTGGCCGAATCCGTCGTCGCCCAACCGGGAGATCCATCCGGTCGGTACGCCGAGCGCGGCCAGCCCGCCGGCCACGTTGCACTCCGCGCCGCCGACCGACCGCCGGAAGATCTCCACGTCCGCGAGCGACCCGGGGCCGCCCGCGAGCATGATCATCGCCTCACCCAGGCAGATCGCGGCCGTTTCGGGCATCGGCACTCCTTTGCGGGCAGAGGTGATGGGATAGGTGTGCGTTGACGCGACTTCGGGCGCGATGCTACAACCGACGAGTCAGAATACGCAATGAGCGTTGCGTATTCTGCAATCCCAAACCCCAGGGGGTCTGATGCCTGCTTACGATGCCGTCGCCGTCGCCGCTCTCGCCGATCAGCAGGTGAGCTGGCGGGACAAGGCGCTGCCGCCGGGTTTCTGGGGCCGCACGGTCGCCGAGGTGCTCGCCGACCGGCCGCGGCTGTCCCAGCTCCCCACGCCGCTGATGACGCTGTCCGCGTCCGGCCTGCGGCACAACGTCGACACGCTCGCCACCTGGTGCACCCGGCACGGCGTCGAGCTCGCGCCGCACGGCAAGACGACGATGGCGCCCGCGCTCTGGGCGATGCAGCTGGACGCCGGCGCGTGGGCGATCACCCTCGCCAACGGGTTCCAGCTGGGGGTCGCCCGCGCGTACGGCATCCAGCGGGTCCTGATCGCGAACGCGGTGATCTCGCCCCTGCAGCTGCGCTGGATCGCCGACGAGCTCGCCGCCGACCCGGCGTTCGAGGTCTCCGTCTGGGCGGACTCGGTGCGCACCGTCGAGCTGATGGAGGAGGCCCGCTCGGCGTACGTCGGGCCTGACGCGCGGCCGCTCGACGTGATGGTCGAGGTCGGCGGCATCGGCGGCCGGACCGGTGCCCGGGACGCCGAGACGGCACTGGCCGTCGGTCAGGCGATCGCCGACGCGTCGACGCTCCGGCTCGTCGGCGTCGCCGGGTACGAGGGCGCGATCGGGCACGGGGTCGACGAGGCCAACCTGGAAGAGGTCCGCGCTTACCTGCGTGACCTGGCGTCCGTCCACCACCGGCTCCGTCCGCTGTACGACGCGGACATCGTTCCCGTGGTCAGCGCAGGCGGCAGCCAGTACTTCGAGCAGGTCGCGAAGGTCCTTGCGGCCGAGGCGGGCGAAGGCGCCCGCGTGGTTCTGCGTTCCGGCGCCTACATCTCCCACGACGACGGCCTGTACCGCCGGGTGTCGCCGCTCGGCGAGCACCCGCGGACGGACGGCGAGCAGCTCGTCGCGGCCATGCACGGATGGGTGCGGATCACGTCGCAACCCGAGCCCGGCCTGGCGATCTTCGACGCGGGCCGCCGGGACTTCCCGTTCGACCAGGACTGGCCGGAGCCGCAGCTGATCCGGCCGCGCTCCGCCGATGCAGAGGTGCTGCCGGCGACCGGGATGACGGTGACGAACCTCAACGACCAGCACGGGTTCCTGCACTTCGGCGACATACCGGTGGTGATCGGCGACGAGCTGCGGGTCGGCCTGTCGCATCCGTGCACCGCCTTCGACAAGTGGGGCCTGATCCCGGTGGTCGACGATGCCGACGCCGCGGACCCTGTCGTGGTCGACCTGGTCCGGACGTTCTTCTGAGATGCTGAACATCACGGGGGCGCTGGTCGTCGACGGCACCGGATCGCCCGGGTACCACGCGGACGTCGCCGTCGAGGGCAGCCGAATCGTGGCGATCGGCAACGACCTGCCGGCCGCGCACCGGACGATCGACGCGGACGGGCTGGTGCTGGCGCCCGGGTTCATCGACATGCACTCGCACTCCGACCTGCAGATCCTGGCGAATCCCGACCACACTGCGAAGGTCAGCCAGGGCGTCACGCTGGAGGTCCTCGGTCAGGACGGCTTGTCCTTCGCACCGATCGACGACCCGACGCGCGCGGTCGTCCGCCGGCAGATCGCGGGCTGGAACGGGGAGCCGGACGACTTCGACTTCTCCTGGTCCACCGTCGCCGGCTACCTCGACCGGCTCGACCAGGGCATCGCCTGCAACGCGGCGTACCTGGTCCCGCAGGGCACGTTGCGGATGATGGTCGTTGGCACCTCCAACCGGCCGGCGACCGCCGCCGAGCTGTCCCGGATGCAACAGCTGCTCGCCGACGGGTTGCGCGACGGCGCGGTCGGGATGAGCAGCGGGCTGACGTACACGCCGGGGATGTTCGCGAGCTTCGACGAGCTGGTCGCGCTGTGCACGGTCGTCGCCGCCCATGACGGGTACTACGCGCCGCATCAGCGCTCGTACGGGAAGGGCGCGCTCGAGGCGTACGGCGAGATGATCGAGGTGGCGCGCCGTTCGGGCTGTGCCTTGCACCTGACGCACGCGGTGATGAACTTCGCGCCGAACGCCAGCCGCGGGGCCGACCTGGTGGCGATGATCGACAAGGCGCTCGCCTCCGGCGTCGACGTCACCACCGACACCTACCCGTACTTGCCGGGAGCAACCACCCTGGCCGCTGTCCTGCCGAGCTGGACCGCCGAGGGCGGGCCGGACGCCCAGCTCGCGCGGCTCCGCGATCCGTCCGCGCGGAAACGCATCACGTACGAGCTCGAGCAGGTCGGCACCGACGGCTGCCACGGGTGCGTCGTCGAATGGGACACGATCGAGATCGGCGGCGTCCGCAACCCGGCGCTGTCCGACGCCGTCGGCCACACCGTCGCAGCCCTCGCCGAGCAGTCCGGGAAGCCGGCCGCGGATGTGTTCTACGACCTCCTGCTCGCCGACGACCTCGCCACGTCGATCCTGCAGCACGTCGGCCACGAGGAGAACGTACGCACGATCATGCGGCACCGGTCGCACACCGGCGGCTCGGACGGGATCCTGGTCGGCGGCAAACCGCACCCGCGCTCGTGGGGTACGTTCCCGCGCTACCTGGCGCACTACGTCCGCGAGCTCGGCGTGCTCGAGCTCGCCGACTGCATCCACCACCTCACCGGTCGCCCCGCCCGCCGTCTCCGGCTCACCGACCGCGGGCTGATCCGCGACGGGTACGCCGCGGACCTCGTCCTGTTCGACCCGGACACGGTGCGCGACGCGGCCACGTTCCCGGAACCTCGCCAACCAGCCGAAGGGATCCCATACGTACTGGTCAACGGGGTCCCGGTCATCGACAACAACCACCGCACCGAGGCCAAGCCCGGCCACGCGGTACGCCGTACCACCTGAGAGGAAGCTGTTGTGAACACTCTGGACCTGCTCCGTGCCGACCGGGTTCTGACTGTCGTCCGCGCCCCGGAGATCTCGGACGCGCGCGACCTGTGCGCCGCCCTGGTCGCCGGCGGCATCCACGTCGTCGAACTCACCTACACCACCCCCGACCTCCCCCGGCACCTCGAACGCGCCGCCTCCACCGCCGCCGAGACCGGGGCAGTCGTCGGCGCCGGCACCGTCCAGACCGCCGA
>DASSDE010000388.1:0-4588 GCA_035697365.1 Kribbella sp.
CCCGGTGCACCGGATGATCAAGCAGGACCTGCCGTGGGAGGGCAACCTGGTCGAGGCGCCGTACATGGTCGAACGGAACGGAAAGTTCCATCTGTTCTACTCGGCCAACGCCTTCGACAAGGCGGCGTACGCCGTCGGTCACGCACTGTGCGAGTCGCCGACCGGCCCGTGTGTGAAGTCCGGCGACCCGATCCTGTCCAGCTCCCCCGACGCCGCCGGCCCCGGTCACAACATGGTCCTCGGCGACTGGTTCGTCTACCACGCCTGGAACCCCACCCAACCAGGCACCGACCCCAAAGGCCGCACCATGTGGCTCTCAAAACTAACCTGGAACGGCGACGTCCCCGTGGTCCAACCCCCACTCGCCAAGCATCCGTGAGTCTCAATGACACCTGCTTTCGAGCGACCTGAACATAACGGTTCCAGAACGCCGATGGTGGGCTCGAGGCGCAAGCGATATGATTTGAGAGTCATATGTACCTGATGTCATAGTTGCCTTCGTGCAGATCGATTGGCCGGCTGACTTCGGTACGTGGCTCGACGACCTTGAGCAACGGGTCGAGAAGGGAGAGGCGCATGCGAAGCAAGTCCTCATCCTGGCCATCGCTGCGCTCAAACACCTTCAAGAACTCAAAGAACCACCCACCCGTGATCGGGAGACCGCGACTCTTCGGTGGGTCCGCCAGTCCCGCCGGTATCCGCTCTGGCGGGTTTCGCACCCCTACCGGCCCGGTGTCGCCATTCGGCTCATCTGCTGGTTTCCGCCGGACTCCGACACCGTGGTCGTCGCCCTGTTCGCCGGTGACAAAGCCCGGATCGGTGACGTGTTCTACAACTCCGTCGGTGTTCGGGCCGACGGTCTCATCGAGCAGTGGAAACGAGAAGCGATGAGGGGGCGCAGATGAGCGGCGACGAGACTGATCGGGCGACGTTCGTACGAGGGAACCAGCGGCTCGACCAATTGCTGGCACGTCCGGACGTTGCTGCCGGTGTTGCCGAGGTCGAGGCCGAGGCCCGTGAACTGGATCGGGTCCACGCCGAGAACCTTGCCATGATTCGGCGCGCAAGTGATCTGACCCAGGTCGACGTGGCCGAGAAACTCGGTGTCGGGCAGGCCGTGGTGTCCCGTCTGGAGCGTCGCAACGACATGCTGTTGTCGACCCTCGCCGACTACCTCCACGCAACCGGAGCACAGAATCCACGCATCGTTGCAGTTCTCAACGGCATGGAAGTCGAGCTGGACCTCGACCAGTTCCGCGCGCCACGGTCGGCGTAGTCGTACGCACCTGATCAACCCTGACTGAGGATCTTGGTCAGGGTTGTTAGGGCTTGGTGTAGGTCGGGGGTTGAGGGGGTTGCGTAGCCGACTACCAGGCCTGGGGGGCCTGGGACTGTTCTGCGGTAGTCCGACAGGGGGGCTACTACTACGCCGGCAGCGCGGGCGGCAGTTGCGATCTGGCGGTCGTCGGCGTCGTTGGGGAGTAGGAGGGTGACGTGCAGGCCGGCATCTTGGCCGATCACCTGGCCGTACGGCGACAGCAGTGCGACCGTGTGCGTGCGGCGTTCCGCGTACAGGCGGCGGTTCCGGCGTACGGCGCGGTCGAGGTAGCCGTCGCGGAGCATCGCGAGCAGCGCCGCCTGCATCGGCCAGGCCGGCCAGTCGCCCGAGTTGGCGCGGAACGTTGCCAGCCGGTCGACCATCGCCTCGGACGCGACCAGCCAGCCGAGGCGGAGGGCGGGGCTGAGCGTCTTCGAGAGCGTGCCGAGATGTACGACCCGCTCCAGGTCGAGTTGCGCGAGCGCGGGCAGCGGCGCGACGTCGTACCGGAACTCGCTGTCGTAGTCGTCCTCGATCAGCAGGCTGCCGCTACGGCGCGCCCAGCGCACCAGTTCGTTGCGTCGGGCAACAGGTAGCCGGCCGCCGAGCGGGTACTGGTGGGACGGCGTCACGTAGACGGCGGCCACGTCGTCGGTCAGTGCGCCGACCTGCAGGCCGTCCTCGTCGACCGGTACGTCGACGATCTCGAGCCGGTGGTCGCGCGCGGCGGCGACCGCGTTCAGGTATCCGGGGTCCTCGATCGCGATCCGGTCGCCGGGTTGCCGCGTGACCGCGAGCAGCAGCCGAAGCCCATGCACGGTGCCGTTCGTGACCAGTACGTTCTCCGGTTCGCACGCGATGCCGCGCACCCGCGCGACGTGGCCGGCGAGCGCGACGCGGAGCTCGGGAAGGCCGGCCGCCGCGTCGTACCCACGCGGCGGTGCCTGGGTGGACACCTCGCGCCACGCCCGCCGCCAGCCCGGGTCGGGCGTCGGTGCGATGTACGGGATGCCGGGGCGCAGCGTCAGCAGTTTCGCGTCCGCGTCCGGGCGGTGTGCCGTACGGCGACGAACGGCGGGTTGCAACGGGACGACGTCCGTGACGAACGTGCCCGCGCCGGTCCGTCCCTCGATCCAGCCCTCCGCGTGCAACTGGTCGTAGGCTGCCTGCGTCACCGACCGGGACACGGCCAACTCCCGCGCCAGGTCCCGCGTGGACGGCAGCCGATGCCCCGCCTGGAGCCGCCCGTCCACGACGGCGGCCCGAAACTGCTCGGCCAACTGCAGATGCAGCGGAACCCCGGATCCGCGATCAATCAGCAGCGGCAACGAACTCTGCACGGATATTAGGATCGCAGCATGGCCATGACCGCGGAGGACGTGTCTCGCTTCGAGCGGTCCAGGGGTCGTCTCGAGGCCATCGCGTACCGTCTGCTCGGGTCGGCGAGCGAGGCGGAGGACGCCGTCCAGGAGACGTTCCTGCGCTGGCAGGCCGCGGACCTGGACCGGATCGAGGTCCCCGAGGCGTGGCTGACGAAGGTCCTGACCAATCTCTGCCTCAACCAGCTCTCTTCCGCCCGCGCCCGGCGGGAGACGTACGTCGGCCAGTGGCTGCCCGAGCCGTTGCTCGCCGGCGACCCGCTGCTCGGGCCGGCGGACACCGTGGAGCAACGCGAGTCGGTCTCGTACGCCGTCCTCACGCTGATGGAGCGCCTGGCGCCGAACGAACGCGCGGTCTACGTCCTGCGCGAGGCCTTCGACTACCCGCACCGCGACATCGCCGCGATCCTCGAGATCAGCGAGTCCGCCAGCCAGCAGCTCCTGCATCGCGCCAAGCAGCACCTGGCGGCCGGCCGGGCCCGGACCGAGGTCGACGAGGCGACCGCGCGCCGGATCGTGGACGAGTTCATCGCCGCCGCGACCAGTGGGCAGACCGACTCGATGCTGCGGCTGCTCACCGCCGACGCGGTCTCGGTCGGCGACGGCGGCGGCAAGGTGCCGGCCCGGACCGCCGCGATCGAGGGCGCGCTCGCGGTCGCACGCTTCCTGCGCGGTCTCTTCAAGCCGTCCGAGGCGAAGCGCCTGTACGTCGGTGGCCGGGCGGAGGTCTACGCCTGGCCGGTGAACAGCGAGCCCGCGCTGGTGGTGACCGTGAACGAGGAGGTCATCGGCGTGCTGTGCATCAACGTGACGGCCGACGGCATCAGCGCCGTGCGCACCCAGGCGAACCCGGACAAGCTGACTCGTGCGACCGAGCTGTTCGCGGCGTCCGATCACGGAGAGCCGCTGCTGACCATCCTGTGAGCTGCTTCACAGTGCGTTGCTGTCATGAATCGGCGGGCTGCCCGGTTCAAGGGGCGACACCGAAGCAGACAGGAGTACGGATATGAAGCACCGCATCGTGGTCCTCGGCGCCGGGTACGCCGGAGCCATCGCTACCGGCCGGCTCGCGGCCCGCCTGTACGGCGACGAGGTCAGCATCACCCTGGTCAACGCGGAGTCCGACTTCGTCGAGCGGGTCCGGATGCACCAGGTGGCGACCGGACAGGACCTCAAGTTCCGGCCGTTCGACGAGGTGTACGCGGGTGCCGGCGTACACCTCAAGGTCGCGAACGTCACCGGGGTGGACGTCGAGCACAAGACGGTCGCGCTCGACTCTGGGGAAGATCTTGAGTACGACACGCTCGTGTACGCACTCGGCAGCCGCTGGAATCCGCAAGGCGTCGCCGGCACCACTGAACACGCGTACGAGATCGCCGGCCGCCCCGGTGCGCTCCGGGTGCGGGACCGGTTGTCGACGCTGACGAACGGGCAGACCGTGACGGTCGTCGGTGGCGGGCTGACCGGTGTGGAGTTCGTGACGGAGCTGGCCGAGTCGAGACCGGAGCTCGACGTCGCACTGCTGGTGCGCGGGACGCTCGGCGACTGGCTGTCGCCCAAGGGCCGCAAGCACCTCCGCAAGGTGATCGACCGGCTCGGCATCACCGTCCACGAGAATGCAGCCGTCACGCGGGTCGAGGCCGACCAGGTCACCACCGCCGATGGCCGGACGGTCCCGTCCGCGATCACCGTCTGGACGGCCGGGTTCGCCGTCCATCCGATCGTGCAGGCGACCGGCCTGGAGGTCAGTGACACCGGACGGATCGTCGTCGACGAGACCATGCGGTCGGTCTCGCACCCGGACGTGTACGCGATCGGCGATGCGGCGTACGCGATGGGCTCGAAGAACAAGCCGCTTCGGATGTCCTGCGCCTCGGGCCAGCCGATGGCC
>DASSDE010000389.1:0-20104 GCA_035697365.1 Kribbella sp.
TCGCTGGACGTCGGGAAGTACGCGGGCAAGACTGCGCACATTCAGATTGTCGACAACAACACCGGCGGCTGGGGCCACGTGAACGTCGACCGGATCCTGTTCAGCGACCGCCCGATCCGCCGGCAACCGGTCGCGGAACGACCGGACGGCGGCACATTCGCACTGGCCGCTCTCACCCCGGGTGCCGTCGTCCGCCCGTCGATCGCCGACTGGTCCTCGACCGACGCGCTGTTCGACTCGAAGTCAGGCCCGAGCGACTCGGACGGGCCACAGGCCGGAACCGTTGCCGTCACTGTGACGCTGCGGCCGGGGGAGTCGCGCACGATCCAGTTCGCGTACGGGTGGTTCTTCCCGAACCCCGAACGCGAACTGTTCGCCGAGCTCGTCGGCGCGGCGACCTTCCGCCGGCACTACGCGACCCGGTTCGACTCGGCCCGCGATGTCGTCGAGTACGTCGGCCGCGAGGCGAAGCGGCTCGAACGCGACACCAAGCTGTGGGTGCAGACCTGGTACGACGACTCGTCGCTGCCGCACTGGTTCCTGGAGCGGACGCTGGCGACGGCGTCGACGATCGCGACCAGCACCTGCTACCGCTGGGACGACGGCCGCTTCTACGCCTGGGAAGGCGCGTACTGCTGCGCCGGCACCTGCGAACACGTCTGGAACTACGCGCAGGCGATCGGCCGGCTCTTCCCCGAACTCGAACGCGACACCCGCGAACGCGTCGACCTCGGCATCGCGTTCCGGCCGACCGGCGAGATCGGCAACCGCGGCGAGGCCGGCGACGCGTCCAGTTCGTTCGCGGACGGGCAGACCGGCACGATCCTGCGCATCTACCGCGAACACCAGATGAGCAAGGACGCGTCGTTGCTGCGACGGGTCTGGCCGCGGGTCCGGACCGCGGTCGAGTTCCTGGTCACGCACCGGGACGGCCCGGACGAGGACGGCATCTTCCGCGGCAGCCAGTGGAACACCCTCGACACCGAGTGGTTCGGCGAGGTGCCGTGGATCAGCGGCCTGTACGTCGCCGCGCTGCGGGCGGCCGCCGCGATGGCCGGTGAGGTCGGCGACGCCGCGAGCGCGGCTCGGTACACCGCGATCGCCGAGCGCGGGTCGGCGTACCTGTCCGGCAGCCTGTGGAACGACGAGTACGGCTACTACGTACAGAAGGTCGACCCGGCGCACCCGACCGCGGAGAACAGCAACCGCGCGTTGTTCGTCGACCAGATGTACGGGCAGACCTACGCCGCCCAGCTCGGTCTGCCGCGGGTGTTCCCGCAGGACCAGGCGCGGACCGCGCTCACCAAACTCTACGAGTCGAACTTCCGCGCCGACCCAGGAACGTACCGGCCGCCGGGGATCGGCCCTGGCCGCGTCTACACGACCGATGGCGAGAGCGGCGTCCTGATGGCGACATGGCCGTACGGCGGCTCGGACGAGACCCGCGGGCTGGTGTACTTCAACGAGGTGTGGACCGGGCAGGAGTACCAGTTCGCCGCGCACCTGTTCTCCGAAGGCATGACCGACGAGGGCCTCGCCGTCACCCGCGCGATGTACGACCGGTACTCGGCCGCGAAACGTAACCCCTACAACGAGATCGAGGCCAGCGACCACTACGCCCGCGCGATGATGGGGTACGGCGTCTATCTCGCAGCCTGCGGATACGAATACCACGGTCCGCGAGGCCATCTGGGCTTCGCGCCGCGCATCCACCCGGAGGACTTCCGCTCCGCGTTCACGGCCGCGGAAGGCTGGGGCCTGTACACCCAACGGCGTACGTCGAGGTCGCTGACCGCGTCGATCGACATCCGCTACGGCCGACTGTCCCTCACCACACTGTCCTTCGAGACCACAACCGCGCCCCGCAAGGTCGAGGTCCACTCAGCCCACAACCACATCCCCGCCACGCTCACCACCGACGGCAACCGTGCGGTTGTGACCCTCACCAAGTCCCACACCGTCACCCCTGGCGACCGGCTGCAGATAACCCTCAGCTGACCGGTACGCCGGGGTCCGGTTCGGCGACGTGGCAGGCGGCCTCGTGGTTCTCGCCGAGTTGGCGCAGGGCGGGTGTGACCTCGTGGCACTTGTCGATCACCAGCGGGCAGCGCCAGCGGAAGCGGCAGCCGGGTGTCGGGTCGATCACCTTCGGTGGTTCGCCGGTGTCGCCCTCGATGCCTTCGTTCAGGGGCGCGCGCGGGTCCGGGACGGCGCCGAGCAGCAGGTCCGTGTACGGGTGCTTGGGGTTCTGCAGTACGGACTCCGTCGGGCCCTTCTCCACCACGTGACCGGCGTACATGATCATCAGCCGGTCGGCCACGTACCGGGCGCTGGCGATGTCGTGGGTGATGTAGAGGAACGACACGCCCTGTGTCTCGCGCAGTTCGGCCATCAGGTTCAGCAGGCCGATCCGGATGGACACGTCGAGCATCGACACCGGCTCGTCGGCGAGGATCAGCTTCGGCTTGTGCGCGAGTGCCTGGGCGAACCCGATCCGTTGCCGCTGGCCACCACTCAGCTCGTACGGGAAACGGTTCATGATGTCGCCGGCCGGGGTCAGCCCGACCGCCTCGACCACCCGTTCGGCCTCCTCGTACCGCTGCTGCTTGCTCAGCTCCGGCCGGTGCAGCTTCAGCGACCGCAGCACCCCGTGCGACACCCGGAAGGCCGGGTTCAGCGAGCTGAACGGATCCTGGAACACCATCGGCACATCGCTGCGGTACGCGAGCTGCTCCTTGCGGGAGCGGTACGTCGACATCGGCCGCCCCTGGTAGAAGATCTCGCCGCTCGTCGGCTTGTAGACGCCCGCGAGCAAGCGCGCGATCGTGCTCTTCCCGCTGCCGCTCTCACCGGCCAGCGCGACGATCTCCTGCCGTCCGATCGAGAAGCTCACCTCGTCGACCGCGTGCAGCATCTGCCGCGAGAACCCGCGCCCGACCCGGAAGTGCCGGGTCAGGTTCCTTGCCTCGAGCAACGGAGCGGCCGCGGACTCGGTACCGCCAGCCTCCTCGACGTCCACCGTGGTCACTGGGCCTCCCGGACGAGATCAGGGGCGTGCAACAGGCAACGAGCCTGGACCGCGCCGACTTGGTACAGCTCCGGCTCGATCTTCGGGCAGTCCTCGAACGCCTTCGGGCAGCGCGGCTGGAACCGGCAGCCCGGTGGCGGCGAGGCGAGGTTCGGCGGCGCGCCGGGGATCCCGGTCAACGGCACCTTCGGCCCGCGGATCGAAGGGAACGCGTCCAGCAGCCCTGCGCTGTAAGGATGTTCGGGATGGTCGAACACCGCACGCGTGTCGCCGAACTCGACCACCTGCCCGGCGTACATCACGACGAGCTTGTCGGAGAAGTGACTCACCAGCGACATGTCGTGGGTGACGAAGATGACCGCGAACCCGAGCTTGCGCTGCAGTTGTTTGATCTGCACCATCAGCGACCGCTGCGCGACCACGTCGAGCGCGGACGTCGGCTCGTCCATGATGATCAGGTCCGGGGTGAACAGCAGCGCCATCGCGATCATCGCCCGCTGCCGCATACCGCCACTCAGCTGGTGCGGGTAGCTGTCCAGATGGATCGGGTCGATCCCGACCAGCCGTAGCACCTCGGCGGGCCGGCCGTCCTCGACCACCTCGTCGTGCGCCATGATCGTGTCCCGGAACTGCGCGCCGATGCTCTTCACCGGGTTCAGCGCGTTCATCGCGCTCTGCATCACCACCGAGAAGTCCCGCCACCGCATGGCGGCCAGCTTCTTCTCGCTCAGGGTGACCAGGTCCTGCCCGTTGAACGTCACGCTGCCGCCGGTGATCGCGGCCGGCGACGACAGCAGTTGCGCGATCGCGAACAGCAGCGTCGACTTGCCGCAGCCGGACTCACCGACCACGCCGACGAACTCACCGGCGTGGACGTCGAGATCCACATGGTCGACCGCGACGACCGGTTGGGCCCCGGTGTCGTACTCGACCGTGAGATCCCGGACCTCAAGAAGTAGCTTTGGCACGTCGCCTCCGAACCGGCCGCAGCGCGGGGTTGCTGATCTCGTCGAACGCGTAGTTGAGCAGGGCGAAGGAGACGCCGAGCAGCGCCACCGCCAGACCGGGCGAGAGCGCCCAGGCCGGCAGGCCGTTCACCAGGGCGCCCTGGTTCTGCGCCCAGTAGAGCATCGTGCCCCAGCTCAGCGAGTTGGGATCGCCGAGCCCGAGGAACTGCAGGCCCGCGGCGGTGAGCACCGAGTACAGCGCGGCGCCGAGGAAGTTCGCGACGATCAGCGAGGTCATCGTCGGCAGCACCTCGACGACGATGATGTACGAGGATCGCTCACCGCGGACCCGCGCCGATTCCAGGAAGTCCCGGTTGCGCAGCGACAGGGCCTGCGCCCGCATCTGCCGGGCGCCGTACGACCAGCCGGTGAGGATCAGCACGATGATGATCACCGTCAGGTTGCCCTTACCGGCGTACGTCGCGAGCACGATGATCAGCGGGAACGTCGGCAGCACCAGGAAGATGTCGGTCAGCATCGACAGGCCGTCGTCGGCGAACCCGCCGAGGTACGCCGCGGAGACACCGATGATCACCGACAGGATCGTTGCCCCGAGGCCGGCGACGACCGCGATCACCAGCGACTCGCGGGTGCTGTAGATGAGCTGGGCGTAGACATCCTGCCCGAGACCCGTGGTACCCAGCCAGTGATCTCCGGACGGATGCTGCAGCGGCAGCTCGCCGATCGCCTGCGGATCGTGGTGCGCTCCCGGGACGAACAGCCCGGGGAAGGCGGCGAGCAGGATGAACAGCAGGAGCAGACCTGCCCCGACCATGGCCTTGCGGTTGCGCAGGATGGCCCGGAACAGCCCGCCCCGTGGGCGTCGCGTCGCACCAGCCACAGGGGCCGATGCACCAGCTACGACAGCGCTCATAAAGCTATCCCTTCGTCCGGGCGCGCGGGTCGAGCAGGAACACCGCGAAGTCACAGAGCAGGACACAGATCAGTACGGCCAGCGTCACGAGCAGGAAGAGTGCCTGCAGCAACGGATAGTCGGTACTCACCGTGGCGTTGTAGAACATGTAGCCCAGGCCCGGGTAGTTGAAGACGTACTCGACCAGGATCGTCCCGGAGATCACGAAGCCGAGCGACATCGCGAAGCCGGACAGGTTCGGCAGGAACGCGTTCCGGCCGGCGTAGGAGAACATGATCTTGCGGCCCGGGATGCCCTTCGCGCGGGCCATCCGGACGTAGTCCTCGGCGAGCGTGGTGACCATGTTGTTCCGCATCGTGAGGATCCAGCCGCCGACCGCCGTGATCAGGATCGTGGCGGCCGGCAGGATGCCGTGTTTCAGCACACTCAGGATGAACTCGCCGCTGAACGTCGGCGTCAGGCTCTGGTCGTAGTTGAAGTCGTTCGGCAGGATCGGATTGCTGCCGATCGCGAACAGCGAGATCAGCAGCAGCGCCACCCAGAAGTACGGCAGCGCCGAGGTGACGATGAAGACCGGCGGCACGATGCCGTCGATCAGGCCGCCGCGCCGCCAGCCGGAGACCGTACCGATCAGCGTGCCGAGGACGAACGCCAGGACGGTCGCGATGCCGACCAGCCCGAGCGTCCACGGCAGCGCGTCGCCGATCAGCGTCGTCACCGGGACACCGAGGCTGCTGCCGATCGACACGCCCCAGTGCCCGGTGACCATCGACTTCAGGTACCCGCCGTACTGCAGGACGATGTTCTTGTTCGGGTCGAAGCCGAACTCGGCGAGCACCGTCCGCAGCTGCTCGGCCGTCACCACCGCGCCGCCCTTGCTCAGCCGTTGCCGCAGTGCGTCCTCGGGGCTGCCGGGCATCATCCGCGGGATGAAGAAGTTCAGCGTCATCGCCGCCCACAGCGTGAGCACGAAGAACCCGAGGCGTCTTATCAGGTATCGCACTCCTACCAGCTCCTCGTGCTCACGCTTCGCGAATCCTTACTTCTGGGCTGACTACTTCTGGGCGGACTTCGAGTACAGGTTGGTCAGCACCTGACCGACGTCCGGGATGTTGTACGGCGCGGGCTGCGCGTACGGGTTGTCCTGGGTCGGCCAGCCGTCCAGGTCCTTGGTGTTGTACTGGTACCAGTCGACCGACTCGGTGGTCGGGATCACCGGCACGTCCTTGATCATGTACGACGAGATCTGCTTGATCAGCTTGACCTGGGTGTCCGCGTCCGCGCTGGCGTAGGAGTCGAACAGCTTGTCCACCTCGGGCTTCATGTAGCGCGAGTAGTTGCTGCTGGCCTGCTTGCCGATCGGCGCCGAGTTCTTCGAGTACAGCAGTTGCCGCAGCTCGTAGTACGGCGTCGGGCCGCCGGACTGGCTCGCGTACGCGAGGTCGTAGTCGCCGGTGTACAGCTTCTGGTTGTACGACTGCTGCTGCAGGTCCTGGATCTCCAGCTCGATACCGACCTTGGCGAGCTGCTGCTTCACGACCGCCAGCGACGCGTCCCAGTCGGTGTAGCCGGTGACCGTGATGATGCTCAGCTTCAGCTTGTTCGAGTCGGAGTACCCGGCGCTCTGCAGGAGCTGCTTGGCCTTGTCCAGGTTCGGCTTGTCGTACCCGGCCGCGGTCAGCGCGTCCTTGTCGAAGTACTTGTCGAACGTCGGTGTGACGACGCCGGTCTGGTTCGCGGCCGGCTGGTAGCCGCTCTCACCGATCTTCGAGATCTGCTCGCGGTCGAGCGCGTACGCGATCGCCTGCCGGACCGCCAGCTTGCTCGTCGCCGGGCGGGACGGGTCGTTGTTCGGGACGATCGCGACGTTCGCGGTCGGCGGGAACCAGTAGTTGTTCTGCGGCGACTTCGACTTGTAGAAGTTGTCAATGTTCGGGATGTACTGGCCGCCCCACTGCGCCTTGCCGCTGGCCAGGTCGAGGTTGGCGGGGTTGTTGTCCAGATACGCCGGGTACTGCACCTTCTGCACGTACGGCTTGCCCGGCTGCCAGTACGACTTGTTCGCGACGTACGAGATGTTGTTGCTGGTGCAGGACTCGACCGTGAACGGCCCGGTGCCGACCGGCTTCGGGTCGGCCCAGGTGGCCGGCTTCGAGGCGGCCTCGCCGGTGGACCAGATGTGCTTCGGCACGATGCCGACCTGGCCGGCGAAGTTGAAGAAGTACGGCTCGGCGGCGGCCTTGAACTTCAGCGTGACCTTGTTGCCCGCGGCGGTGACGCTGCTGAGGCCGGCGCCGGTCCACAGTGAGTACAGGTCGAGGGCCGGCTGTTCCTTCATCCGGTTGAAGGTGTAGACGACGTCGTCCGCGGTGAACGGCTGACCGTCGCTCCACTTCACGCCGTCGCGGATCGTGAAGACGATCGAGTCCTTCTTCGGCGACCACGTGAACGCGGTGGCCAGCATCGGCGTGGTGGCGCCGGCCTTCAGCACGTTCACGAACGTCAGCGGCTCGTAGACGAAGCCGTTGGCCACCTGGTTCACCGCCGGGTTGAACGGGTTGAACTGGCATGGCCAGGTCTGCCCGCCGACGTTGGCGATCGTGACGGTGCCGCCCTGCTTGTGCTCTCCGGTACCGCCTCCGCCGCCGGCGCTCGCCGACGACGACGGGTTCGCCGAGTTCGCGCTCCCGATCGGCTTGTCACCGCCCCCGCACCCGGCGGCGGCCAGTACGCCGACCGCAACCGCGGCGCCGGCGATGCGTTTGATGCCCCTCATCGTCTTCTGCCTTTCGCTACTGGAATCCTGCTCATGCGAACGCTTCCGCGCCGAGGACGGCGCCTGCCGCCTCGACACCGAGGGCGAGCGCTCCGATCAGCGGTGCCTCCGTTGGGAACCGGGCCACCGACAGCTCCGGCGGAAACGGGACGGCCAGGTCGAGGGCGCGACGCAGGCCGGGTTCGAGCTGGTCCCAGGAACGGACCAGGCCGCCGCCGACGACGATCCGGTCCGGATCGAGGGCGACCGCCAGGTTGGCGAGATGCATCGCCAGCTCCCGGACGAACTCGTCGGTGAGGACGGCGGCGTCCGGCTGGGTCCGCGCCATCGTGAAGACGTCGGCGGCCGTGACCGGCTGCCCGAGCCGGGCGGACCCGGTGGTTTCGAGCGCCTGGCCGCTGACGACGTGCTCCAGGATCGTGCGCTCGCCGGTCCCGACGTACACGTCGGCAGGCTCGCGCAGGTTGTAGCCGATCTCGCCGGACGCACCGTGTGCCCCGGTGATCACGGTGCCGCCGGCAACGATCGCGATCGCGAGACCGGTGCCGAGATTGAGGTACAGCCCCGGGTCGGAGCCGGCCAGCGCACCCCAGCGCAGCTCGGCCTCCGCGGCGGCCTTGACGTCGGTCGCCAGCCGCACCGGTACGCCCGGGAATCCCTCGCGGACCAAGCGTCCGAAGGGCAGCTCGCCCCAGCCCGGGAAGGTGGGGGCCAGCTCGACACGGTCGTCGTACGGAATGCCGAGGGTGGCGGCGCCGACGCCAACGAGCTCGTGGTCCGGCGCGACCTCGGCGAGCAGTGTGTGGGCCGCCGCCAGGCCGCGGGTCATTGCCTCGCGGGCGCCGCCGGTCTCCGCGCGGCTGTCGATCGTGGTCGCGCCCAGGCGACGCCCCGACAGGTCGCCGGCGGCGACGGCGATCTTCGTACCGCCGAAGTCCAGACCGAGGACGACCGGTGCCGAAATCACGGGGTGGCACCTCCTCGCGCCGACGAATAGAATCGATTGGAAACTAACTTAACAATCACCGGGACCACAAGGGATCAGTGGAACTTGTTGACCGAGTTGACCGAGTTGTTAGCAACGGCGAATGAGGGGGTCGAGCGTGACGGTCACCACCGCAGGGGCGCGCCCGCAGCTGATCCGGGAGATCAACGAACAGGTACTGCTCGATCACATCAGGCGATCGGGCCCGATCTCCCGTACTGAGCTCGCCGGGCTCACCGGTCTGTCGAAGCCGACGGTGTCCGCGGCGCTCGGATCGCTGGAGCGGACCGGCCTGGTGCACGTGACCGGCCAGCGCACCGGCGTACCAGGGCCGGCGGCAAGCTTGTACGAAGTACGTCCGGAGGCGGGCTTCGTGCTCGGGCTGGACGTCGGGCGCGAGTACCTGCGCGGCGCGATCGCCGACCTCGCCGGTACGGTGCGCAGCAAGCTGAGCGTCCGGACGAAGGCGGGGGATGCGATGGCTCGTATCCAGGAACTCGTGGACCTGACCGTCACGCTCGCCGATGAGGTGGGGATCGAGGTCGGCCAACTGACCCAGACGGTGCTCGGCAGCCCCGGCGTGTACGACCCGCGACTCGACGCACTGACGCTGACCGGCCGGTTGTCCGGCTGGGACTCACCCGCCACCCTGGCCGCGCTGCGCGACCGCTTCGGTCCGACGTTGATGATCGAGAACGACATCGACGCGGCCGCGATCGCCGAGCGGGTGCACGGGCACGGGCGCAACGTCGACAGCTTCGCGTTCGTCAGTGTCGGTACCGGGATCGGCATGGGTCTGGTGCTGGACGGCAAACTGCGGCACGGATCGCACGGCGTCGCGGGCGAGATCGGGTACCTGCCGTTCACCGAGGGCAGCGGCAGTGATCAGCGGGACGCCCGCAAACGCGGGGGATTCGACGCCTCGGCGTCGGCGGCAGCCGTTGTCCGGGCCGCCCGCCGGGCCGGGATGCGTGGCGTGCCGACGGCCGAGAAGGTGTTCGCGGCCGCGGCCCGTGGTGATGCGGTCGCGGCGGCTGTGGTGGCCGAGGAGGCGCTGCTCGTCGCGAAGGCGGTCTGCACGGTGATCACGGTCGTCGATCCCGACCTGGTCGTGCTCGGTGGTGGTATCGGTCAGGCGCCCGGCTTTCTCGAGGCTGTCAGCAAACACTTGCGGCAGCTCGCGCCGGTGATGCCGGAGGTGAAGGCGAGCGTACTCGGCACCGAGACCGTGGTGACCGGCTGCATCGCGGCCGGGCTCGACCGGGCCTGGAAGACCCTGGTCGGAAATTCGGCGTAAGAACCGGACGTAAACCGTCCGCAACCCGCACTAGGGTTCCAGCCATGACAATCGCGATGTACCCGAGTTTCGTGCTGGACTGCCCGGACGCGGCGGCCCTGGCCACCTTCTACGGAGAGCTGCTGGGCTGGAAGGTCAAGACCGACGACGGGTGGGCCGAGATCCGTCCCGAGGACGGCAGCAACTGCATGTGCTTCCAGCAGGTCGAGAACTACAAGGCCCCGACCTGGCCGACCCAGGACGTACCGCAGCAGCTGCATCTCGACGTGATGGTCCGGAACCTCGACGAGGCCGAGCCCGAGGTGCTGGCGATCGGAGCCACCAAACCCGACCACCAGCCGGGTACGTCGTTCCGTGTCTTCCTGGACCCGGCCGGACACCCGTTCTGTCTCTGTGTGGACTGACAAATAGAGTGCGGGTGTGACGAGCTGGCGCGAGGAACGACGGCAGGCGGCGGTCGAGCAGGCCGCTGCGCTGGGGCGGAAGAAGGCTGCCGAGACCGCGCGGGCGCGGGAATTGCTGACCGGGTTCATCGCGACGCTGAAGGAACGCGGCGTCGAGCCCGAGCCGTTGCGTGCTCAGGTCGTCGGATCGAACGCCAGCTACCGCACCGATCTCACCGGGTGGTACCTGCGCCGCAACCGTTCGCTCGCCGTGGACGTCGACGGGAACTTCTACATCCTCGGCGTACCTGCCAGCCTGAAGTCCCGGGTCGCCGGGGTGCGGGTGGTTCCGTCCGATCCGCCGCTGGTGGTCGGCCAGGGAGCCCGCGACGGCGAGTCGATGCCGCTCGCGGAGCTGTTACGCCTTCGGCTCGAGTCCTAGAACACTCGCGATCAGCGCCGTACCGGGAGCGGTCCGGCCGCCTGGACCCGGCGACGGTGCGACGTCCGCCATGTCGAGCGTCTCGCCGCACTCCGAACAGCAGACGGTCGGCGTCGTCAGCTTGCCGCAGGTCGTGTGGGTGAACCGGATCGGCTGGCCGGCCGGGGGAGTCGCCCAGCGGTCGCCCCATGCGGTCAGGGCCATCAGGATCGGTACGAGCTCCCGCCCCGCCTCGGTCAGCTCGTAGCTGTATCGCACCGGGTTCTGCTGGTACGGCGTCCGTCGTACCAGACCGCCGTCGACGAGGGTCGACAGGCGGTCGGTGAGCAGGTTGCGGGAGATCCCGAGATCGGTGACGAACTGGTCGAAGCGGTTCAGCCCGAGGTAGAGGTCGCGCAGGACCAAGGGCGTCCACCAGTCGCCGATCAGCTCCAGGGACTGGGCGAGCGAGCAGTGCATCGAGGCGAAGCTGGTGTTCCGCATGGGTGCAGTCTAGTCAGTTGCGTCATTGAACTCACTGGTTCTAGGGTGGCGTTCATGGGCTTTTACCACCGGATCGTGGCGCGGCAGGTGCGGAACGCGTTCGCGCAGATCAGCGCGGGGAACTGGGAGGCGATGGTGGCCGGCATGGCGCCGTCGTTCACGTACCGCTTCTACGGCGACCACGCTCTCGGCGGCGAACGGCGTACGCACGAGGCGTTGCGGCGCTGGTGGGAGCGATGCTTCCGGCTGCTGCCGAACACCCGGTTCGACGTCCAGGACGTGATCGTCAGCGGTTGGCCCTGGAACACGCAGGTCGCCACCGCGGTCACCGTCCACGTCGGTGTCGTGGACGGATCGACGTACGACAACGTCGTCCACCAGTTCCTCCGCATCCGCTGGGGAAAGATCACCGACGTGCGAACCCTCGAGGACACCGCAGTTCTCGAACGCACCCTCGACCGCCTCGCGGCGGCCGGCTACGAAGAGGCCCACGCGGAGCCGATCACGGGCTGATTTGCGGTCCGGTCCGGAAACTCGGATGCGTTCTGTCGGTGCGGGCGGTTACGGTCGGTCGGGTGCTGACTCTGTTGCGGTACGGCGTGCGGGTTGCACCTGGAAGCACCCTTCTGACGATGGGTCTGGCCGTCCTCGGCTCGTTGCTGGGGATGGCGGTCACGTTGCTGACCGGGCAGGTCGTCGGGGCGGTTCCCGGGGTGGTCCAGGGCGGCCCGGACGCGATGCCGATCGGTGAGTTCGGCTGGTTGCTCGGTGGTCTGCTGGCGGTCTTCGTGATCGACAGCCTGAAGCCGGCCGCGCAGCAGGTGGCATCGCTGGTGATGGACGCCGGCCTGGTGCGGGCGGTCGGCACCGGCATCACCGAGCCGCTGCTCCGGCCGCAGCGGATCGAGCACCTCGAGGACACCGAGGTCCTGGACGTACAGGAGCGCGCGAAGGGCAAGGGTGGCTTCCACCTCGCGCAGGGGCTGAGCAACCTGCCGTGGCTGCTGGCCAGCCGGGTCACGCTGATCGGCTCCGCGGTGATCGTCGGCTCGATGTTCGCGTGGTGGGTGGCCGCGATGCTGGTGGCGGTCACGCTGCTCCTGGAGTGGTACGGCGGTCGCCTCGTCGAGCGTGAGGTCGACGTCTGGTGGGGCAACACCGAGGAGCAGCGCCGCGCGCACTACGTCTTCAACCTCGGGATGCGCGACGCCCCGAAGGAGCTGCGGGTCTTCGGCCTGCACAACTGGCTCGTCGATCGGTACGTCCGGGAGTGGACGGACGGGTATCGCCCGGTGTGGGCGCGCCGCAAGACCAACGCGAAGTGGTCGTTGCTGATCGGTGGCGTCCACCTGATCGCGAACGGCGTCGCGATCCTCGCGGTCGGCCGCGCGGCGTACAACGGCACGCTGCCGCTCACGCAGGTCGCGACCACGCTGCCCGCGATCCTCGCAATCGGTCAGTCCAGCAACGGTTTCGGCGTGGTGCAGGTTCGCCGGGGGCTCTCGGCGTACCGTGCGATGCGGGACCTACCCGGCACGATCGCCGAGCGGCACCCGGAACCGGTCGTGACTACGCGGCACCGGGTCGAGACGATGCCGGCCCGCGAGATCCGGTTCGAGAGGGTCGGCTTCCACTACCCGGGCGCGGACACTCCCGTACTGCGCGACCTCGACCTCACGATCAACGCGCACGAGGCACTCGCGCTGGTCGGCGTCAACGGCGCGGGGAAGTCGACACTGGTGAAGCTGCTCGGCGGCGCGTACCGGCCGACCAGCGGCCGGATTCTCGTCGACGGCATTGATCTCGCGGAGCTCGACCTGGCCGCGTGGCAGCGGCGGGTGGCGGCGATCGTGCAGGACTTCGTGCGGTTCCCGCTGTCGGTGACCGACAACGTCGTGTTCGGCGCCGTCGAGCGGGCCGGTGACGAGCTGACGCTCGCCCGGGTCGCGCGCGAGTCCGGGATCGACAACGTCGTCCGTGGCCTGCCGAAGGGCTGGGATACGATCCTGGACAAGACGTTCGACGGTGGCGTCGAGCTGTCCGGCGGCGAGTGGCAGCGGGTCGCGCTGGCCCGGGCGCTGTTCGCGGTGCACGCGGGTGCGGGCGTCCTGGTGCTCGACGAACCGGCTGCTGCCCTCGACGTACGGGCCGAGGCGGAGCTCGTGGAGCGCTATCTCGAGCTGACGTCGGGCGTGGCGTCGCTGATCATCTCGCACCGGTTCTCCGTGGTGCGGAACGCGGACCGGATCTGTGTGCTCTCCGACGGCCAGATCGTCGAGGACGGGACGCATGAACAGTTGCTCGCGATCAACGGCGAGTACGCGGGGATGTTCCGGCTTCAGGCGGAGCGGTACGTGACCGGTTCGGAGGCCGTCGATGCCTGAGTCGGTGTCACGCTCGCTGCGGATCCTGAAGCTCTGGATCACCACGTCGTTCCGGGCGGCGCCGTGGCTGATGACGATCTCGACCGTGCTCGTCGCGGCGCGGGCGATCACCGCGCCGACGCAGACGTACGGGGTGAGCCGGCTCGTGGACGGCATCGCGTCCGACCAGTCCCGGACGATCACGATCGGCGTCGCGATCATCGTCGGCGGGCTGGCGGTCTCGTTCCTCGCCGACGGTCTCGGCACGCCGTTGCAGGACACCGCCCAGGAGCGGATGGCCGGGCGAGTGCATGCGGACCTGGTGGACGTGACGACCGGCATCCCCGGGCTGTCGCATCACGAGCGGCCCGACGTCGCCGACCGGCTCGAGCTCGTCCGCGAACGAGCCTGGCGGATGGGGGTCGGCGCCGAGGTCCTGCTCTGGGCGTTCGCCACCGTGACGAACACCGTGACCGTGCTGACGTTGCTCGGCTCGGTGCATCCGGTGCTGCTCGTCCTCCCGTTGCTCGGTGGTGCCCGGATCTGGTCGGCGTACCTGAGCAGCACCCGGCAGCAGAAGGCCTGGGAGGACTCGATGCCGGCGGAGCGGCTCGTCGACCGGCTGATCGAGATCGCGAAGGATCCGCGGACCGGCCTGGAGGTGCGGGTGTTCGGGCTCGGGAAGGTCCTGCTGGACAGGATCTTCGCGTTGCAGACCACCCGCTTCGAGCGCCGGGTCGCCGCTGCCCGCTGGGGTGGCAAGGTCGACGGCGCGGTCCGGCTGGTGTTCGGTCTCGCGTACGCCGGCGCGATCATCTGGGTCGTCGCACGAGCGCGGAACGGGCAGTCGTCCGCGGGCGACGTCGTCCTGGTCCTGTTGCTCGCTCCGCAGGTGGACCAGATGACCGGCGGGATCGCGCAGAACGTGTACTGGGTCGGCGAGGTGGTGCGGAGCTTCAGCCGCTACGACTGGCTGCGCGAGTACGCGAAGCAGAACTCGTGGCGCGACAGCCGAACGCCCGCGCCGGCGCGGATCACCGAGGGCATCGAGCTGAAGGACGTCGGGTTCTGCTATCCCGGCTCGGACTCGGCGGTGCTGAGCGGCATCAACCTGAGCGTCCCGGCCGGCGCGGCCGTGGCCCTGGTGGGGGAGAACGGTGCCGGCAAGACCACGCTGGTCAAGCTGCTCGCCCGGATGTACGATCCGACCACCGGGCGGATCCTTGTCGACGGCAACGAGCTTGCGACGATCCAGCCGGACGCGTGGCGGTCGCGGCTGTCGGCGGGCTTCCAGGACTTCGTGAAGTTCGAGTTCACCGCGCGCGAGGTGGTCGGGATCGGTGACCTGGAGCGCGCCGGTGACGACGACGCCGTCCGGGCGGCGATCGTCCGGGGCGACGCCGAGTCGGTGGTCGCCGGGCTGCCGAAGGGCCTGGATTCCCAGCTGGGCAAGAAGTTCACCGGCGGCGTCGAGCTGTCCGGAGGCCAGTGGCAGCGGCTCGCGCTGGCCCGCGCGTTCATGCGCGAACGCCCGCTCCTGCTGCTGCTCGACGAGCCGACGGCGGCGCTCGACCCGGAGGCCGAGCACCGTCTCTACGAGCAGTACGCCGAGGCCGCGAAGGTCGCCGCGACCGAGACCGGCGGCATCACCGTCCTGGTGTCACACCGGTTCTCGACCGTCCGGATGGCCGACCTGATCGTCGTCATGCACCGCGGCCGCGTCGAAGAGTTCGGCACCCACGAGGACCTTCTCGCCGCCGGCGGCCGATACGCCGAACTCTTCGAGCTGCAGGCCCGCGCCTACCGCTGAACTCGCGGATGGTCGGCCAGCTCCTCCTCGGGCACCAACGTGAACATCTCCTGCCCCGGCGCACACAGCATCGTCACGGTGAACTTCACCGGTACGTCGGAACGGTTGTTGCCGTCCTGGAAGTGGATCAGATCACCGCCGGGCTCCCAGAACGCCTCGCCCGCCTTGATCACTCGTGGCGCTTCGCCTTCCAGCTCGAAGAGCATCTCGCCCTCGACGACGTACCCGAACGCCGGACCCGAGTGCCGGTGCGGCGGCGCTCCGGGATCCCCGGCCGGGTACTCGATCACCACGGTCATCGCGTGGAAGCCCTCGGGAACGAAGGGCGGGTCGATCTCCTGCAGCATCGTCAGCGCGGTCTGCCACGCGGTCGATCGCTGGGTGGTGTCGCTCATCGGGACTCACCTTTCGTAGATTCGCTCTCTGCAGGACAGACAGCGCAGCTCGGTGGCCTGTGACAGTCACAAACCCCGCGGATGGTCTGTCTGACCAGGTATGAACCTGCGGATCGACACCATCGACAGCCTTCACCAGCATCTGCAATGGGCGATCGAGCTCGAGCATTCGACGCTCCCGCCGTACCTGTGCGCGCTCTACTCGCTCGACCCGGCGCGGAACCCTGACGCGGTCGAGCTGGTGAGCAGCGTGTTCGTCGAGGAGATGATTCATCTCTCGCTGGCCTGCAACCTGCTGAACGCGGTCGGCGGCGAGCCGCGGCTGGACGCCCCAGAACTCCTGCCCGGGTACCCGCGTCCGCTGCCGCACGGTTCGATGGAGCTGTCGCTGCTCCCATTCGGGCCGGACGCGCTGGAGATGTTCCTGCGCCTGGAGAAGCCGGAGGCGCCCGGATCGCCGGGGGAGAGCGACCAGTACGAGACGATCGGCCAGTTCTACGACGCGATCGAGGACGGCTTCCGCTTCCTGTGCGAGACGCTCGGCGAGGACAAGGTGTTCTCCGGCGACCCGGCGCGCCAGGTCGCGGCCGGTCCCTTCCATCACACGGGCGGCACGGTGCAGCCGGTCACCGGGCTGGAGTCGGCGCTCGCGGCGCTCGAGGAGATCGTCGAGCAGGGTGAGGGCTCTGCGCGCGGCGAGGTCTGGGACGGCGATCACGACATCTTCCACCCGGACCGCGACGAGGTCGCGCACTACTACCGGTTCGAAGAGTTGAAGCTAGGCCGCCGTTACCGCCGTGGCGACACTCCGCAGTCCGGACCGACCGGCGAGCCGGTGACCGTCGACCTCACCGATGTTTCGCCGATGCAGCCGAACCCGCAACGTTCGGACAACGACCAGATCCGCGCCGCACAGGAAGAATTCGACAACACGTACTGCACCCTGCTCTACCTCCTCGAGCAGGCCTTCACCGGCGAGCCGGCCCTGATCCGCGACGCGACCCGTGCCATGTTCGGCCTGAAAGCCGAGGCCCTGAAGCTGATGCAACTCAGCGAGGACCACGAAACCACCGCCGGTCCGACCTTCCGGTACGTCGATCCGGCCGATCGCAGCTGAGAGAGCGCTGAGAGCGAAACTGCAATCGGTCGCTGCTCGTTCGCAAATAGTTAACCTTCGGTCTTCACGTAGCGGTACATCCCTTTCTAATGTATTCACCATGGACACAACGCCCACTGTCCGTGCCCGTGGCATCACCAAGTACTTCGGAGAGGTCGTCGCGCTCGATGGCGTCGACCTCGACGTCGCACCCGGCCAGATCCACGGCCTGGTGGGACCGAACGGCGCCGGCAAGACCACGCTGCTCGGCCTGTTGCTCGGTCTCGCCGTCGCCGACAGCGGCACGCTGGAGATTCTCGGTACACCCGTCGGCCGCGCCCTCGCCGTTCCCGAAGGGGTCGCCGGGTTCGTCGACGGTCCCGGCCTGTACCCGTCGATGACCGCGCGGCAGAACCTTGCCTCCTTGGCCGCACTGAGCGGCCTGGAGACGCTGAAGATCGAGGACGCGATCGACCAGGTCGGGCTCAGTGACGTCGCCGACGACCGGGTCCGCGGCTTCTCGCTCGGCATGCGCCAGCGCCTCGGCCTCGCCGCCGCCCTGCTCACCAAGCCCCGGCTGCTGATTCTCGACGAGCCGTCCAACGGCCTCGACCCGGCCGGCAAGAAGCACGTGTACGGCGTGCTGCGGCAACTCGCCGCGGACGGCGCCGCCGTGATGCTGTCGAGCCACCGGATGGACGACATCGAGACGCTCTGCTCCGAGGTGACGATCCTGTCCACCGGGCGGGTCTCGTTCAGCGGCCCGATCAGCAAACTCGCCACCGAGAACAGCGAGCTCGACTACCGCGTGCTGACCTCGAACCCGGTGCTCGCGCGGCGCCTCGCCCGGGAGACGCCGGGGGTCCGGCTCCGCGAGGACGAGGCCACCCAGGACGACGTCGAGCTGCTGATCATCTCGGCACCGGTGCCGGCGCTGGACTGCTACGTCAAGCGCCTCGTCGGCGACGATGTCGCGGTCCGCGAACTCGCACCGGTCGTGTCGCCCCTCGAAGCAGCCTTCCTCGCCCTCACCGAGCAGGAGACGAACTGATGACGGCCACTCTGGCTGCCCCGAAAAGTCCGGAAACGCCGGTCGCCCGCCGGGTCCCGATCTCTCGGGGCTACCGGTTCGAGCTCGTCAAACTGCTGTCGCAGTGGCGGGTCCGCGTCCTGATCATCGCCTGCTGGCTCGCGCCGGCGGTCTTCGTCGCCGTGGTCAGTCAGCAGGCGTCGCTTCCGGTGGACACGTTGTTCGGCCGGATGATGCACACGACCGGCTGGGCCGGTCCGCTCGTCCTGCTCGGATTCTCCGGCTCCTGGGCGCTGCCGTTGCTGACGTCGCTGATCGCCGGTGACGTGTTCGCGGCCGAGGACCGGCTCGGCACCTGGCGGCATCTGCTCGTCGCGGTGCGTTCGCCGCGCCGGATCTTCGTCTCCAAGGCGCTGTCCAGCCTGACGGTGATCATCGTCCTGGTGATCGGTCTGGTCGTGTCGAGTCTGGTGAGCGGCCTGCTCGTGGTCGGCAATCGTGAGCTGATCGGCCTCGACGGGCACCTGCTGTCGCCGGGCAGTGCGGCCGGCTCCGTGCTGCTCGCCTGGCTGTGCGCGCTCGCGCCGACGCTGGCGCTCGCCGCGATCGGATTGCTCGGCTCGGTCGCCATGGGCCGTTCCCCGATGGGCCTACTGCTTCCAGCGGTGGTTGCGCTCGCGATGCAGATCGTGCAGCAGCTCCCGATCCCGGTCCCGTTGCGACTCGCTCTGCCCGGCTACGCCTTCATCAGCTGGAACGGCCTGTTCACCACGCCCGCACAAACCGGGCCGTTGCTGATCGGCGTCATCGTCAGCCTGGTGTGGGCGGCCGTCGCGACCGGCCTGGCCTACTTCGTGTTCGTACGGCGTGACTTCACCAACCCGACGCACGACGGCTCCGGCCGGCTCGCGCTGACGGCCGGCCTGCTGCCGCTCGTCGTACTCCTCGGTGTCAGCACTGCGGCGATCGCGCCGGTCAGCGGCTTCGGCTCCGGGATCGACCAGGACAAGGTGCAGCGCGCGGTCGCCGTCGAGTTCGCACATCTCTACCGTCTGCAGACCAAGCAGCTCAACCGGGCCGATGTCACCGAGGAGCAGCTGCAGAGCGCCGCCGAATGCACCAAGGGCGGCGACCAGGTCGCCGCGCGCGGCCCCGGCAACGACTGGAGGTGCGTCGTGAGCTGGCACATCCCGGGGGTGGAGGCTGCCGGCTCCGCGATCTACCAGGTCGACATCACCCCACTCGGTCGGTACGTGGCCGACGGGGACGGACCGAAAGAAGTGAACGGCTTCTTCCTGGTCCGCACCCCGTCCGGGGACGAACCGAACCCACTGTGGCAGTTCGACGGCAACATCGAACTGCTACCCGCCAACTGAAGGTCAACCCGAAGGGATAGCCCTATGCAGGTTGTACGCCGCAGACGGCAGGAGGAGCGCCCATCTCTCCTCCGCCGCAGGGTACCTATGGTCACCGCCGGGACGACGGCGCTCGCCGTCGCCCTGGCCGGCACCGCGGTCGCCTCGACGACCGGGTTCGGCCATGACCAGGTCGGTCAGGTTACCGACAAGGGCCAGGTCATCTCCTCCGACCAGTACATCAAGCCGATCGGCGACCGCCTCGTCCTCCAGAAGGGCAAGATCATGTCGTCCGTGGTCAGCCCGGACGGCAGCCACCTGGCCGCCTCGGTGGCCGACGGCGGCATGGCGATGGCGATCGTGGACCTGAAGAACTGGAAGGTCCAGCAGTACATCGGCAACAATGCCGCCGCCGACCTGAAGATCCCCGGCAACGACGTCGGCCAGGAAGGTCCGACGTACTCACCCGACGGCTCACAGGTCTGGCTCGGCCAGATCGACGGCTACCGCAGATTTACCGTGAACCCGGACGGCTCGCTCGCGAACCCCACGTTCGTGCCGATCCCGGCTGACGGCGCCAAGCACTCGCTGGCCGCCGAGGCGGTCTTCTCGGCGGACGGAACGACGGTGTACTCCGCGGTGAACGGCCAGAACCGCGTGATCGCGATCGACACCGCCACCGGTGCGATCAAGCAGAGCTGGGCGACCGGCAACGCGCCGCGCGACCTGGTGATGGTCGGAGACAAGCTGTACGTGAGCAACGAGGGCGGCCGCCCGGCC
>DASSDE010000390.1:0-2847 GCA_035697365.1 Kribbella sp.
CGGGAGAAGTAGTGGTTGGACAGCTGCTTGGCCCGGAATGCGGGCTCGCCCAACGCCGTCACCGCTGCCCGCCGTTCCTCCCCGGAGAGATCGGCAAGGTGCCGCGGCGGCTTCTTGGCACGGCGCGGCTCATCGAAAACAAGAGGCAGGGAGGTAGACATAACCGCCCCATTCTCCCCCGCCCGCACCACGCTTCACAAATTCACACCCCATGCCGCCGGTCACATCCCCATGCCGCCGGTCACATCCCCAGGCCGACTTTGTGCACCAGATCCGCGCTTCGAGGCGGTTCGCGTACGGATCTGGTGCACAAAGTGCGCGAAGTTAGGCTGCGTAGCCCTTTGGGGGGATTAGCGTGGCTAGTTGGTTGAAGGTCAGCCAGTACGTTGCCGTGGGGGCGAAGCCGGCTGGGTCGGCGATCAGTACGGTCTGGTCGCTGGAGTCGTACCCGATCACGGTGAAGTAGTGGTAGATCGTGTAGTTCGGGTAGCCCGGCGGGTGGTTGCTCGCCGGGGCGACGATGTTGGCGACGATCGGGTAGTTGTTGTCGATGTCCAGGACGACGTCACGCCAGAGCAGGTCGCGCTGCGCCTGGGTGGGCGGGTCGTTCGGCATCTCCTTGGTCTCGTACCAGCCGGTGCCGAGATGGTTGTTGAGTACGCGTGTGACCTGGCCGATCCAGTCGGTGCCGTTGGTCGTGGTCGGTAGCTCGTTCGCCAGTTGCTGCTGACTCGGCGGCGAGATCCGTGCGGAGAGCGCGATCCGCGTCGCGGCCGGGCCGCACCAGTACCCGGTCTGCTGGTACTGGAAGTCGATGTTCAGCGTCTTGACGCTCTGCGTCGAGTAACCGAGCTTCGGCACCGGCTTGGAGGTCGCGACCGACACGCTGTCAGGTACGGCGGCGGCGTTCGCGTTCGCGGGAAGCACCGCGGCCGCGATCAGGGCCAGACCGCCCAAGGCGGCCTTGAACTTCGTCGTGGGAATCATGTCAGCTCCTCACTGGACGACCGGGGCGGATCGTCCTGTGTTTGATCCTGACACATCTGATCGCGCTGCGGTGAAAAAATCACCGACCTATTCGATCTCGGTGGAAGGGTCGATGATCTCCCGGACCAGCCAGCGCACGGCCCGCTCCGGGTACGGCCGCGGGAGCGACAGCACGATGTGGTCGAAGCCGAGCCCGACCGCCTTCGCCACGATCGCCCGCGTGCCGGCCGGGTCGTCGTAGGAGACGATCTGCTGCAACGATCGGCTGACCGTCGCAGGGTCCCGTCCGATCCGTTCACACTCGGCGTCCAGTCGGCGCATCCGGTCCGCGAGGGTGTCGAAGTCGGTGTGCGGCGGGCCGCCGATGTTCCACTGGTCGGCATACTGCGCGACCAGTCGGAGCATGCGATTGCCCCAGCCGCCGATCAGCAGCGGCAGTCCGCCCGGCTGAACGGGCTTGGGCGAGTTCCGATTTCGTTCGAGCGAGTAGTAGCGGCCGTGAAAGTCGAACTCCTCCTCGGTCCACATCCGGCGCAGGATCTCGATCGTCTCGCGGAGCCGGTCGATCCCCTCCCCCGGCGGTACGAGCGTCAGCCCGTACGCGGCGTACTCCTCGATCGCCGGATTCGGCCCCGGGATGCCGCTCAGCCCAGCCGGCTGGTGGGTGCCACCGGCACCGAGCCCCATGATCAGCCGGCCGCCGGAGATCACGTCGAGCGTGCTGGCGATCTTGCCGAGGACGGCCGGCGGGCGGATCCGGTTGCTGGTGACGAGCAGACCGAGGCGGAGCCGCGTGGTCTGAGCGGCGAGCGCGGTCAGCAGCGTCCAGCCCTCGAGGACGTCGCCGTTCTTCGGGCCCGCCAGCGGAAGGAAGTGGTCCCAGAGCCAGGCGTCCCGGATCTGTGGCACCTCGTCGGCCTCGAGCCAGACGCGCTGGATGTCGGCGTACGGAACATGCATCGGGGTGGTCTTCAGACCGAAGGTGGGTTGCATAATCATCAGGGTAACTGATGATCAGCACTACTGACGATCAGTTGCCCGGTAGATTTGCCGTATGGCGTCCGACCGGCTGGGGTATCTGCTCAAACATGTCCTCGCGCAGCTCACCGAGGCGCAGACGAAGGCGCTCGCGCCGCACGGCCTGAACGGCCGCGACCTGGCGGTGCTGTCCGCGATCGTCTCCGGCGAGCCGCTCTCCCAACTGGAGGTCGCGGCCCGGTTACGAGTGGACCGGACGTCGATCGGCGACCTGCTGGACGGGCTCGAGGAACGGGGCTTGGTCGAACGCCGGCGTAGCCCGGAGGACCGGCGCCGGAACGTCGTCGTACTCACCGAGCTGGGCGAGTCGACGTTCGAGACCGCCGAGCGGATCCGGCTGGACGTGGAGGGATCGTTCCTGGCTCCACTGGACTCCCCTGAGCGATTCCGCGAGGACCTCCGGCTGCTGCTCGGGGAATGAGGGCTCCGGCAGGCAGGTTGGACTCTGCATGCTTTCCGTCCCGCTGTCAGTTCTGGACCGCTCCCGGACGCGTGTAGGCGAGACGGAGGCTGAGACACTGCGTGCGACCGTGCAGGTGGCACAGCAGGTGGAAGAGCTTGGCTACAAGCGTTTCTGGGTGTCTGAGCACCACAGCGTGCCTGGTGTGGTCGGCTCAGCGCCGACGGTTCTTGCTGCGGCTGTTGCCGCACAAACCGATCGGATCCGCGTAGGTACGGGCGGCGTCATGCTGCCGAACCACCAGCCGCTGGTCGTCGCCGAGCAGTTCGGCGTCCTCGAATCGCTCTTTCCGGGCCGCATCGACATGGGTCTAGGGCGCTCGGTCGGCTTCACGAACGGCGTCCGGCGGGCGCTCGGCGTCG
>DASSDE010000391.1:0-6797 GCA_035697365.1 Kribbella sp.
CGTGGATGTCCAGCTCCATGCCCTGCACGATGCCGGCCTGATGCATCGCCGCGGCCAGCGTCGCCAGCGTGAGTTTGCTGCCGGCCACGTAGATGAGGTTGCCGTGGGCATCGATTCCGACGCCGGATCTCCAGGTGTACTGGAACTGGCTGCGAACCGTCCCCCACCGGCCGTTCGCGTTCGTGGTCAGGCCGTCGACCACGCGTCCGTCGACGATGACCGGGTCCAGGTTCTGCCGTACCGCGACGACGTCCTTCGCCATCTTGACGGTCTGGTTCCAGGTCCCGACCTGCGCCGATCCGTCGCGCAGGATCACCAGCGAGGCGCGCCCGTCGGCCAGCGGTACAGCCGGAGTGCCTGCGGTCCACCACCCACCCTTGGAGTCCTTCATCTTGAAGCCCGCGTTGAACGTCGCCACCAGCGCGGACCGGTCAGCCGCCGGTACGGAGTATCCGTCTTTCGAGGCCATCCCGACGATCGGCTCCCGCGTCCCCGGCATGAGGTGCAGGTGATAGCTCTTGTGCGGCAACAAGGCCGCGGCCACCGACACCGGCAGATGGCCTGGGTCGGCGCGGAACCAACTTGTCCACACCAGCGGCACGCCGGTACGCGACGCGCGGGCCTCCGACCAAGTGCCCTCGTGCGCCAGGGGTGTCACGCCGGGGAGCAACCGCACCGTCGGCAGTGCCGCCGTCGACGGGCGAACGCTCGGCCGGCCCGCCTTCGGTCGCGGCAGTGTGCCGACTGCGGTTGTGTCGACCGGCGCCCCGGTCGCGGGCGGCTGCGCATGGGAGTATTTCCACGTCTCGACGGCGTCGACAATCGTGCCGCCGCCGTGGTCACGCACCCATTCAACTGTCCGTACGCCGAAACTCGCGTTGCCCGGGTAGAGCAGGGCCCGGACGTACGAGACCGTTGGAACGACCAGCAACAGGCAGCAGGCCAGAGCGATCCACCGCTTCCGCACTCGGCGACGCCTGCGCGGCCGTGCGTTCTGCTTCATGACGCCAGTAGATCGAGGACGGCCTGAGCGGAAGCGGAGAGCATTCATCGCCACTCCGCAGGCAGCAGCGGCCGCGGAACCACGCCGAGGATCCGGACGGCCAGACCCATCACGCGCGGTACCCAGACAACAATCTTCCGGTACTCGACCGCGGACGCGACGCGCCTCGCCACGCGTTCGGGGTCGGTCGCGAACGGCGGCCTTCGCAGATCCGCCGTCATCCGCGTCGCCACGAATCCGGGACGTACGACAAGGATCCGTACCCCCGTCTCCGCCGCCTGCCTGGCAAGCAGCACGGCCGTCGAGTCGGCCAGCTGTTTGCCGAGCGAGTACGCCGCGATCGACTGCCGCGGACGGACCGCGGCCGCGGAGGACAACAACACGATCTGGGATGTCCTGCGCTGAACCAACGCGCGCAGCAGCAGCGAGATCGCGAGTCCGTTCACGACCACGCCGTCCTCGAACGACTTCGACGACATCGAGCCGACCGCAACGACCGCCAGGTCCAGAGGATGCTCAGCGGATGCCTCCGCGAGCATCACGTCGAGCTCGTCGCCGTTCAGGCCGGCCTCGTACTGCGTGGTGGCCACGGAGTACCCGGCGTCGCGCAGCCGCTCCGCGTTCCGCCAGAGCTCGCCACTCGGCCGCCCGGCGAGGACGACCTGACGCGACGCCGGTCCGAGCAACTGCAGCAACACCGCCATGCCGATCTCGGACGATCCGCCAACCAGCAACGCCGTCCCCGTCATGACAGCAACTCGAGGCGCTCGGCGAGACCGGAGGTCCAGCGTCCGGCCGGATCCAGGCGTTGCTGCGTGCTCCGCCAGGTCCACATCCGTGGGTACATCAACGGAATCAGCTCCGGATCGGTCACCGAATCCTTCGCGAGGTAGACCCTGCCGCCGGCCCCGGCGACCAGCTTGTCGATGGGCCGCAGCGTGTCCGGGCGGTGCAGCCAGCGCGCCGGTAGATCGAGCGCCAGCGTGCAGCCCGGAATCGGGAACGACAGCGGGCCGGCGGTGCCGTAGCCGAGGTTCTTCAGCGTGGCCAGGGCCGGCATCATCCCCTGGGTCACGAGGAACTCGAGAACCTCGCGCAGGACGCCGGAATCCTCCGCAGGTACGGCGAACTGGTACTGGACGAGTCCCTTGCGCCCGAAGGCTGCCGGCCATCCCTCAGCGCGGTCCAACGGGCACAACGCCGGCCGCAGGGCGACGATCTGCGAGTTCACCGACCGGCTCAAATGCCAGCGAGCCACGGACGCTGCCGCAATCGTGGTTCGTGAGACGACTCCAGGTCCGGGCAGCGACTGGCGTTGGCGGGTGCCGGACATCCTCAGCTCCGGGTACGGCGCGACGCCGTTCGGCAGATCCGGCGTCGACGCACTGTAGAACTCGTCGACGATCCCCCGGCCGAGCGCCGCGCCGTGCCCGTGCCCGTCCAACCAGGCGACCGCGTGCCGGTCCGGATCGAGTTCCTGCCGCTCCGCGAGAGCCTGCATCGCCTCGACGGTCTCCTCGAGCGAACCCGTCCGGCGACGGTTCCGGATCAGCCAGCCGGTGTCGACCCGCTGCAGCTGGATCGCGGCTCGCAGGATGATCCCGGTAAGCCCCATCCCCCCGATCGTGGCCCAGAACCCGTCGGCGTCTCTACCGGCCGCCAACTCCGCAACCTGCCCGTCGGACCGCAGCAGCTCGAGCCACAGCACATGGTTCCCGAACGACCCGGCCCCCGGATGGTTCTTGCCGTGGACATCGCTCGCGATCGCCCCGCCCACCGTGATCCGCTCGGTGCCCGGGACCACCGGCAGCTTCCAGCCCAGCGGAAGCGTCTGGTCGATGATGTCCATCAGCAGCGTGCCCGCTTCGACCACGAGCACCCCGCTGCCCTGATCGAACGAGACGATTCGGCGAAGCGACGTCATGTCCACCACGACACCGGCCCCGGGCAATGCGGCGTCCCCGTAGCTGCGGCCTGCCCCACGTACGGTGATCTTCGGCGCCGCCAGCACAGCGTCGACGAGTCCGTCGCCATCGGTCGCAGGCCGCCGCACCTGGGCGGACCGACGGGCCGTCCTCCCCCAACCGACCAGGTCCTGCCGGCGCGGATCTTCCAAGCTCATGGAGACGACGCTAGAGATCTCGGACTGAGGGCATGCTGAGCCAGGAAACTGACGTCCCTCAGCGGGCGCTCAGGAGCTGGTGACGACACTGGAACTCCGACCGCAGAAGGAGCGCTTGGTGTCCGTGGTGCGCAAGCTGAGCACGAGGCTGCGCCGGTCGAGTGTACGAAGCAGATCGACTGGTGCAGCGGTCATCGTGGTCGCGGCTGCGATGGCGCTCGGCGCGGCCGTGCTGCTCCTGCTCCTCCAGCGAGCTCTGATCGCAACCGTCTCGGACGCCGCCGACGGACGCGCAATCGAGGTGGCGAACCAGATCGGCGCGGAAGGAGTCAATGCCCTCGGCAACGACCTCGTAGAGACCACCAGGCCGAGCCAGGTCATTCAGGTTCTGGACCGAGCCGGGAAGGTCGTCGCCGCATCCTCGCCGCAGGCGGACACCAAGGCACTGACGCGTCTCAGGCCGCCGGCCGGGACAATCGAGCGTGCGGAGGTCAGCGACCTGGCATTGCTCGGCGACGACGATCACGACCATCTGATCGTCGCCCGGGGCGCGCAGTACGGCGATCGGCTCTACACGGTCGTGGTCGCGAGCTCGGTCGGCACCCAGCGCGCGACCGTCCGTACGGTCGCGCAGTACCTCGTTATCGGCTTTCCGGTTCTGCTGATCGTGGTTGCCGTCGCGGGCTGGCTGTTGGCGGGGCAGGCACTGCGTCCGGTCGAGCGCCTCCGGAGGCGGGTGCAAGGCATCGAATCCAGCGATCTGACCGAACGGGTGCCCGTACCGGAGACCGACGACGAGGTCGCCCGGCTGGCCTCGACGATGAACGAGATGCTCGATCGGCTGCAGACCGGACAAGAGACCCAGCGAAGTTTCGTCGCCGATGCCAGCCATGAGCTCCGATCGCCGCTCGCAACGATCACCGCCGGTCTCGAGGTCATCGGACCTGCCGCACAGGGACAGTCGTGGCAGGCCCTGCACCTGCTGATGCAGGGCGAGTCCGAGCGCATGAGCCGCCTCGTCGAGAACCTGCTCCTGCTCGCCAAGGCCGACGACGCCGCCTTGCCGATGCAGCGGATCGACGTCGATCTGGACGATCTGGTCGACGCCGAGGTCCTGCGCCTTCGCCAGGCAGGCAGCAGCCTCAAGATCATTACCGACGTGCACCCGGTACGCGTGCTGGGCGACGTGCTCCGGCTCAGTCAACTGATCCGCAACCTGGTCGACAATGCGGCGCGGGCCGCCCACAGCACGCTGTGGCTGAGTACGACTCAGCGGCACGGGTCGGCGATCGTCACCATCGAGGACGACGGCGCTGGCATCCCCGAGGTCGACCGGACGCGCGTCTTCGAGCGGTTCGTCCGGCTGGACACCAGCCGGACACGAGCCAGCGGAGGCTCCGGTCTCGGTCTTGCGATCGTCCAGGAGATCATCAAGGCGCATCAGGGCACCGTCACCCTCACCGCCGCGGCGAACGGCGGGACGATGGCGACCGTCACGCTCCCGCTGCCCTGACCCGGCAGATCACTCAGGTTGCTCTCAGCGGAGGCGCCGGACACTGGGAGCATGCGGGTGCTGATAGTCGAGGACGAGGTCCCCCTGGCCGAGACGATCCGGCACGGGCTCACCGACGACGGGTTCGTCGTCGAGGTCGTGCACAACGGTGAGGACGGCATCTGGGCCGCGACCGAGCACACGTACGACGTCATCGTCTTGGACATCATGTTGCCGAAGGTCAACGGCTACAAGGTTCTCGAACAGATCCGCGAGAGCGGCATCTGGACCCCGGTCCTGATGCTGACCGCCAAGGACGGCGACTACGACCAGACCGACGCGTTCGACCTCGGCGCCGACGACTATCTCACCAAGCCGTTCAGCTTCATCGTGCTCATCGCCCGGCTCCGTGCCCTGATCCGCCGCGGCGCCCCCGAGCGCCCGGTGGTGATGACGGCCGGCGACCTGGTCCTGGATCCCGTCCGGCGCCGGGTCGAACGGGCCGGGCAGGAGGTCACGCTGACCCGCCGCGAGTACGGCCTGCTCTCGTACCTGATGCGGCATCGCGGAGAGATCCTCAGCAAGACCCAGATCCTCGAGAACGTCTGGGACCCGGCCTTCGACGGCGACCCCAACGTGGTCGAGGTCTACGTCCGGTACCTACGCCTGAAGCTGGACGCCCCGTATGAACGGCAGGCCATCGAAACCGTCCGCGGCATGGGCTACCGCCTCAACCAGGACGGCGGCTGATCCCTGCGCTCCGCAACGCCCTGACCCAACTGTCGCCGCGCACTGCACCGCCTCCATCAGCACCCCCACCCCGCGATTACCTGGCGTGGTTGGATTCGCAGCGGACCGCGAGATCAGGTAAACGCTCGATTAACAAGAGGTAAACGAAGCGCAACTTTTGGGTGGCACGAAACGGTTACAAGGGCTTCCGTGCGGGAGGCGGAGGTTTCAGAATGGCGGCACCGCTACAGACGGTCATCAGCGGAGGGGGCGACGATGACCAAGATTCTCGTGATCGACGACGAGCCGGACCTGATCCGGTTCGTCCGGCGGGCGCTCGAGGCCGAGGGGTACCAGGTGCTCAGCGCCACCGACGGGCTGGGGGGACTTCGGCTTGCCCTGGAGCAGCGGCCGGCGATGATCGTGCTCGACCTGGTGATGCCCGGGATGCACGGTGAGGCGGTGCTCTCGGCGCTGCTCGCCCAGGATCCCGGCTACCGGGTGCTTGTCCTGTCCGCGACGGCCGACGTCCAGCTCCGGATCAGCTGCCTCGAGCTGGGCGCGGTCGATTTTCTCGCCAAGCCGTTCGCGATCCGGGAGCTGATCGCCCGGGTCCGCGGCCGGCTCGGCGAGGACGCGGCGAACCGGCGGAAGAACCGGTTGCGGGTCGGCGACATGGTCCTCGACCTGGAGGCCCGGCAGCTGCTGGTGGACGGCCGCCCGACGGCGCTGTCGAAGCGGGAGTTCCTGCTGTTGCGGCATCTGATGCGCAACCCCGACGTCGTCTGTTCCCGGCAGGAGCTGCTCTCGGAGGTCTGGGGGTACGACTTCGATCCGTCCACCAACGTCGTCGACGTCTGCGTCGGCCGGCTGCGGTCGAAGATCCGGCCCGACCTGATCGTGACGGTGCGAAATGTCGGCTATCAGCTCCAGAGCGCCTGACCTCGTGGCGCACCGCTTGCGCCTGCTCAGGTCGCGGCGGCACGTCAACTTCGCCGTCGACGTCGCGGTGGCGGTGTTCGTGGTCGCCATGATGGGCCTGATCTTCGCGCAGCCGGGTCACGAGGCCGGTCCGTTCCACGTCATGTTCCTCGCCGTCGCGATCGCGTACGGCTACCGGATCTGGCCGGTGGTCCCGACGATCGCGGCGACCGTCGTGATCACCCTCCTGAGCGGGTGGCTGATGATCGTCCACGCCTCGGAGGGCCGGCTGGCCGACCCGGAGCTGGCCGAGATTCCACTGATGCCGTTGGTGCTCCTGGTGATGGTCTGGCACGCCCGGCGCCGGGTGGCAGCCGTCGAACAGCTGAAGGAGATCGCCGGCCGGCAGCTCGACGCGGTCGATCGGGAACGCGAGTTCTTCCGGGACGCCTCCCATGCGATCCGTACGCCGGTGACGATCGCCCGCGGCCATCTGGAACTCGTTGCGGGCGAGCAACTGGACGACGAGG
>DASSDE010000392.1:0-3142 GCA_035697365.1 Kribbella sp.
TGTCCACGCAGACCCGGCGCGCCGACGACCTGGACCGCCGTACGTCGACGGGCGGCAGCGTCCTGCCGCACGTCGAGGTGACGCTCGTCGACCCCGCGACCGGCCGGATCGTCGAACGCGGCGAACCGGGTGAGCTGTGCACCCGCGGGTACTCGGTGATGCTCGGGTACTGGGACGAGCCGGACAAGACCGCGGAGGCGATCGACCAGGCGCGCTGGATGCACACCGGCGACCTGGCGACGATGCGCGAGGACGGGTACGTGAACATCGTCGGCCGGATCAAGGACATGGTGATCCGCGGCGGCGAGAACGTGTACCCGCGGGAGATCGAGGAGTTCCTTTACACGCACCCGTCGATCGCGGACGTCCAGGTCGTTGGTGTCCCCGACGAACGGTACGGCGAGGAGCTCTGCGCCTGGATCAAACTCAAGGCCGGCGCCGACCCGGTCGACGCCGAAGCCGTCCGGGCCTTCGCGAGCGGCAAGCTCGCACACTTCAAGATCCCCAAGTACGTCGTCCTCGTCGACGAGTTCCCGATGACCGTGACCGGCAAGATCCGCAAGGTCGAGATGCGCGAGAAGTCCGTCGAACTACTCGGCCTGTAGTCAGCTCTTCAGGTACTCGGCGAAGGCCTGTACGGACGGGGTGTCTTCGCCGCGGCGCCAGACGAGCGCCAGGGCCGAGTCCGGGAGACCGGTCACCGGGATCGTGGTCAGGTCGGCGCGGTCGTTCTTCGCCGCGGTCGGCCGGCAGATCAGCATCGTGCCGCGGCCGGCCGCGATCAGCGACAAGCCCTCTTGCAAGGTGGCGACCTCGGGGCCGCGGTGGACGAGCGCGCCGGCCGGGGTCTGGGTCGGCGCCTGAGCCTGGCGCCAGTACCCCGGCGCGGGTCCGGAGTACGCGATCAGGGTCTCGCCGGCCAGCTCCTCGGCATCGATCGAGCTCCGGCCGGCCAGGCGATGGCCCTTCGCGACGGCCAGCGTCTGCGGATGACGTGAGAAGACCGGGCCGACGACCAGATCGTCCTCCGCGACCGGCAGCAGCACGACGGCCGCATCGACCATCCGGCGTCGCAGACCGCCGAACGGATCGGTCAGCGGCAGCTCGCAGACGTTGATCAGGCAGTTCGGATTCCGCTCCTGGAACGCCGCCACCGCGCGCAGGATCTCGTCGCTCGCCGCGCCCTGGAACCCGATCCGGAGCGTGCCCTTCATCAGCGTCGCGTACTCGCGGGCGCCGTCGACCGCCCGCTCCAGGCCTGCGTACGCGGGCCGCAACGATGTGACCAGCTCCTTGCCGAGCGGCGTCAGCGCCACCCGCCGGCTGGTGCGCTCGAACAACGGCCCGCCGATCCGCCGCTCCAGCGCCTGCAGCAGCTGGCTGACCCGGCTCTGCGACAAGTAGAGACGTTCCGCCGTACGCCCGAAGTGGAGCTCGTCGGCGAGGACGAGGAAGCACTCGAGTTCACGGATCTCGACAGCCATGCCTCCACGATGATCGATTAGCCCAGCTAATACAAGGATGATCAGATCGCCGTTGTTCGGGACCGCCTCGCGGCCGCTCACTGGATACATGACAACGATCTGCGTGGACCGGCCGATCCGCACCGACGCCCGCGCCTGGGCCGCTGCGGTGGCGATGGCCGTGACCGTTTTCACCGTGGTCACCGCCGAGATGCTCCCGGTCGGCCTGCTCACGCCGATCAGCGACGACCTGCGCATCACGGAGGGCACCGTCGGCCTCAGCCTCACCGCCACCGGGGTCGTGTCCGCCCTGGCCGCGCCGGCGCTCCCGCCCCTACTCGGCAAGCTGGACCGCAGGACCGTTCTGAGTGGTCTGACGGTGCTGCTTGCTGCGGCCGCATTCGCCGCGGCCGTCGCTCAGTCCTATCTGCTCTTCATCGCCGCCCGCGTGGTCATGGGCGTCTCGATCGGCGGCGTCTGGCTGTTGACCGTCAGCCTCGCCCGCCGCGTCGTACCGCAGACCGCCGCCGGACCGGCGACCTCACTCATCTTCTCCGGCATCGGAATCGCTTCTGTGCTGGGGATTCCGGCCGGTGCGTACGTCGGTGAGCTGGCCGGCTGGCGCTGGGCCTTCGCCGGTGTCGGCGTCCTCGCCCTGGCGTTGTCCGTTGCCCTGGGCATCCTCCTGCCGCCGCTCGCCCCGGAGCGATCCGTCCGGCTCATCGACGTACGGGAAGTGTTGAAGCTCCACCAGGTTCGGGTAGGACTCGTGCTGGTCACGTTGATCGTCACCGGACACTTCGCGGCGTACACGTACGTACGGCCGCTTCTCGAACCGCACGTCGGCCCAGCCCTGATCGGTGCGTTCCTGCTCGCGTACGGCGTGGCAGGGGTGATCGGCAACTTCCTCACCGGTGCGCTACCCCCGACTCGTGCGCTCCTCGTAGTGGCTTCGGGAATCGCTACGACTGCACTGGCGATGCCACTCGCCGGTACGACCGCGGCCGGATCCCTTGTCCTACTGGTGATCTGGGGACTTGCGTACGGCGGTACGACAATCAGCACGCAGGCGTGGGCCCATGCCGCGGCGCCCACTGCCCCCGAATCGGCCTCCGCCGTCCTGGTCGGGGTCTACAACGGATCGATCGCACTGGGCGCCTTCGCCGGCGGCCAGGTCGCCGACCACTTCGGTACGACGACGGTGACCTGGCTTCCAGCCGTACTGGCGACTGCCGCGGTCGTCGTATTAGTGGCGAACCGACGCCAGCGCCGCTGAGTCCTCGTCGCCGAAGGTGTCCTCGAGTCTCTCCGGCGAGTAGTCGAGGTCGATGCCGGCCACATCCGCGCCCACCGCCGACTCGATCGCACCGAGCCGGCGCGTGGCGCGATCACCGGCGTAGGTCATCAACGCCGTCGGACTGATCTCCGGCGGCAGTTCCGGCGAGTTGTCGAGCGCCCACTGGATCTGGGTCAACGCGTGCGGGAGGAGCTCCTCCATCGTGTCGGTGACGACCTTCCAGTTCGACTCGTCCGCGGCCACGTGCCGGCGGCAGGTGAACGTACCCCAGGCCATGTGCCGGCGCTCGTCGTCGCCGATCCGGCGAATCAGCTCCTGCATGCCGGGCAGGACGCCGCGGGTGGTGCAGAGCAGGTTCCACGCGTGGTACCCGGTGAGCGCC
>DASSDE010000393.1:0-2259 GCA_035697365.1 Kribbella sp.
GCTCGGTGATGCACCGCTCCCCCACGAGATGCGTGTACGCGCATCGCGGCTGGAACGGGCACCCGGTCGTAATGGATCCCGGGGTGGGTGGACTGCCCGGGATCGTCGTCAGCCGCCCGGTCGGCGGTACGTCGACCCGCGGCATCGCGCCCAGCAGCCCGAGGCTGTACGGGTGGGCCGCCCGGTGGAACAGGTCCCGGACCGTGCCCCGCTCGGCGGCGCGACCGGCGTACATCACCAGAACGTCGTCCGCGACCTCGGCGACCACGCCCAGGTCGTGCGAGATCAGCACCAGCGCCGTACCGAACTCCTCCTGGACGTCGTCGAGCAGGCGCATGATCTGTGCCTGCACGGTCACGTCGAGTGCGGTCGTCGGCTCGTCCGCGATCAGCACTCTGGGGTCGTTCACGAGAGCCATAGCAATCACGACCCGCTGCCGCATTCCCCCGGAGAACTCGTGCGGGAAGCTCTCGGCGCGGCGGGCCGCGTCCGGGATGCCGACCTTGTCGAGCATCTCGACGGCCCGGACGCGGGCGACCTTCTTCGAGACGTCGTGGTGCAGGCGGTACGCCTCGGCGACCTGCCAGCCGACGGAGTAGTACGGATTCAGCGCGGACAGGGCGTCCTGGAAGACCATCGCGATGTCGTTGCCGCGGATCTTGCGGAGCTCGTCGTTCGGCAGGCCGTTCAGCTCGCGGCCGTCCAGCAGTACCTCGCCGGTGACGGCGGCGTTGGACGGCAACAGGCCCATCACCGCGGCCGAGCTGACGCTCTTGCCGGACCCGGACTCGCCGACGATCGCCAGCGTCTGCCCGGGCGCGACCGCGAAGTCGATCCCGTCGACGGCCGGCACCGGACCGCCCTCCGTGCTGAAGGTCACATGCAGGTCGTGGACTTCGAGAACTGGGTCAGCCATGGCTCACCCTCGGGTCGAGCACGCCGTGCACTATGTCCACCACCAGGTTCGCGAGGATGATCAGGAACGCCGAGAACAACGTCACGCCGACGACCACGGCCACGTCGAGCGTCCCGACCGCACTGATCAGGAGATCGCCGAGGCCCTGCATGCTGAAGACCTTCTCGGTCAGGATCGCACCGCCGAGCAGGCCGCCGAGGTCGAGGCCGAACAGCGTCACCACCGGCACCAGCACGCCGCGCAGACCGTGCGTGACGACCACGCGGGCCTCGCTGGCGCCCTTCGCGCGGGCCGTGGTGATGTAGTCGAGGTTCAGCTCCTCGAGCATCTGGGAGCGGGTCAGCCGGATGTACGAGGCCGCCTGCAGGATCGCGAGCACGATCCACGGCGTGACCAGGTGCCAGACCCAGTCGACCGGGCTGTCGGTGAGCGGGATGTAGCCGCTGACCGGGACCATGTTCAGCCAGAACCCGAAGACCAGGATCGCCAGCAGGCCGAGCAGGAACGACGGCGTCGAGACCCCCATCAGGGCGACGCCCACGGACAGCCGGTCGAGGAGACGGCCGCGGTTCAGCGCGGCGATCACACCGAGCGAAACACCGAGCAGCAGCCACAGGACGGCTGCGCCGAGCGCGATCGAGGCGGTGATCGGCAGCCGGTTCATGATCAGCGTGGTGACCGGGCGGGCCAGGGGGAACGAGTACCCGAAGCACGGCGCGTTGCAGTGCACCGCTGCCGTACCGTCACCGAACGTCCGGCCGGCGACGATTCCCTTGAGGAAGCTCAGGTACTGCTGGATAGTGCTCTGGTCGAGCTGCATGAAGTGCCGTGCCTGCTCCAGGCGATCCGGCGTACAGGGCTTGCCGCACGCGAGGTGCGCCGGGTCGGCCGGGATCGCGTAGAAGACCAGGTAGACGGCCAGGCTCAGCGCGAGCATCACGAGGAATGCCGCGAACAGCCGGCGGATGACGAACCAGACGAGATCGGGCATCAGTTCGTCCTCCGCAGCCGTACGTCGAACGCATCCCGGACGCCGTCGCCGAGCAACGTGAACCCGAGCACTGCGAGGAACAGCATCGCGCCCGGGAACAGCAGGAACCACGGGTCCGCGCCGGTGTAGACCCATGCGATCGAGTCCGAGATCGAACGGCCGAGACTCGGTGTCGGTGGTGGGACGCCGACGCCGAGGAAGGACAACGCCGCCTCCGCGCCGACGTACCCGGGAATGGCCAGCGTCGCGATCACCAGGACCGGGCCGAGCAGGTTCGGCAGGAGCTCGCGGGTGATCACCATCCAGCCGGTCGAGCCGACGCTGCGGGCCGCCTCGACGAACTCGCGGGTGA
>DASSDE010000394.1:0-6062 GCA_035697365.1 Kribbella sp.
GGTACGCCTCGATCTCGTCGATGAACACACCGGTCTGGTACTTGTTGTGCATCGTCTTGTCGAACGTCAGCCGCACCCAGCGGGCCGGTGCCGGCGCGAACCCGACGTCGTACCAGATCCTGGACGCGCCGTTCACGGAACCGACCTTCCCGCGGTCGGTGAAGTGCGTCCCGTCGACGCTGGTCGCGACGGTGATCTGGTCCGGCCGGTAGTCCGGGTACTCCTCGTAGGCGTGCACACGGACCGTACCGATCGCCTCCGGCCTGCCGAGGTCGATCGTGACCACCGGCTGCACGCTGTCACCGACGTTGGCCAACTGGTACCCGAACTGCTTCCCGTCGCCCCAGTTGTCGCCGAGTACGCCGTCGGTCGCCTCGATCCCCGCGTCCGGGAACCGCCCGGACGGCGCGGTGGCGGTGTACGTCTTCCCGCCTGCCAGGTTCGGCTGCGCCAGGCGCTTGCCCGCCACCTCCACCTGCGGCGGCTGAAACGGCGTAGCGGACTCGATCCGGATGTAGCGGGTCTTCGCGTTCACGCCCAGGAAGTCGTCACCGCCCGGCTTGGCCAGGTCGTCGCCCGGGTCGTCAGCACGGCTCGCGGCCTCGGCCCACTTCTTGCCGTCGTACGAGATCAGCACGCGGTACTTACTGGCCCACGTGGAGCCCCAGTGCAGCAGTACACCGTCCACCTGTGCCTGACTGCCCAGGTCGACCTGTACCCAGTTCGGGCCGGTGGTCTTGGCCCGTACGAGGTCCTTACTGGTCACGGGCAGCCCGGCCGCTGCGTCCAGTGCCAGAGCGCGGACCCGCTGCATGTAGCTCACGTCCGGCGAGTACTTGTCGCTGGCCTGCACCACGGCGTTGGCCAGGTCGTGTGCCAGCCCCGGATTGGTCTTGCCGAGGTGGTTGAGAACCTCCCAGTCCTCCATGCCGTCCCGCAACGACTCGTACCGCGGTGAGGCCTCGACCGTGTTGTGCACCGTGTCGGGCCGGACGATGTAGCCGTCGCCCTTGACGGTCTGGTCGCTCATCTTGAACTGCCAGTTGCCGTACGCCCAGTGCAGGTACCCGGTGGCACCCTTGCCGTACGCGAGCCACATGGTCTGCCGCTGACTCCACTCCGGCTGGTCGATGAACCTGTTCAGGTGGTTGCCGGCCGGGACGTTGCAGTTGTAGAACCACAGCGGCTTGCCGGCCCGGCGCTCGTCGTCGAACGGCTTCGGGTTCAGGGTGTAGTCGAACAGGTTCGGGATCACGATGTCCTCGGTGTGCGCCACCCGCGGGGCCAGTCCCTGCCCGGTCGCGTCGCCGATCTTCACGTCCGGCCAGTACTGCCGCAGCTTGCTCGCGATGCCGAACCAGCCCGGGTCCCCGCCGGCGCCCGGCTCGTCCCCGACGTGCATCCAGAACATGCTCGACCAGCCCTTGTCCGCCACGTGCTGACGAAGCGCCGGGTAGAACTGCTTGTACCAGTTGTCCGCCTCCGGCGAGTCCCAATAGACGAAGTCCGGCACCTGGCGGCCCGTCTCCTTGGGAGTCACCTCCTGCAGGTACCGCGGGTACTGCGGGTTGCGGTCGGCGTTCTGCGGACCGGCGCCGGTGAAGCCTTCGAGCCGGTTGACCACGCCCTTGTCCAGGAACCGCTGCACGACCTGGTCGAAGCGGTCGAAGTTGAACGTGTAGTTGCCCGCGGCATCGACCTTGCTGCCGCCGTCGGTGAGCAGGTTGACCAGCGGCAGTTGCAGGTTGTTCTGCCGGTAGCGCTTCATCGTGTCGGCCCAGTTGTCGATCAGTTGCCACCACTGCGGCGAGTACCGGTCGTGGCCGTAGAAGAGTTTGACCGTGTCGCCCTGGCCGATGTCCCACGAGGTCAGGCCGAGGAAGTTCGTCCACATCACGTTGGTGAACTCGCTCTGGTTCGCCGGCGGGATCACCACGTTGCGGGCGTTCACCCGGATCGGCACGTTCACGTTGCCGTTGGTCGTCCGCACCAGCGCATGCCCCGTGTAGATGCCGCCCTTGGCGGTTGCCGGCACGTGCACCCGGACCCAGATCGACTGCGTCTGGTTCGCCGGTACGTCGACACTCGCCTGGTTCAGCAGCCGGTCCGGGAAGTCGCCCGGTGCGGTCCGGATCGTCGGTACGACGAAGTTGTCCGGCTCCCACCCGTTATACGAGTTGTGGTCCAGGAACTCGTACCCGACCGGGTTGTAGCTGAGCTCCCCGGCCGGGATGGCATCGCGGGCCCCATGCAGCGCGCTGAAGTCCACGCCCTGCACGGTGAACGCGGCCGGGCCGCGCAGCACGATCTGGGCCGCCTCGTAGTCGTTCTTCGCGGTGTCGAGCCGGATGTCGTTCCCGGCCTCCGGTGACCGTCCGCTGTCCTTGAAGACCGAGTTGTACGACGTCTCGGTCCACATACCCGGTGTCGCGCGGGCCGCGTGCGCCATCGGCGCCAACCCTGCCGTCGTCACCATCAGTCCACTCGCCACCACTACTCGTGTCCAGCGCATGCGCTCCACTCTTTGGGGCCGCGGCGCACGCGGCAATCCTTCGCCGGGAGCCTGTCTAGACCAATCAGCGGAAACGCGGGCAGGTGGTGCAGGCCGTCACCTTCGGCAGTACGTAGAAGTAGCAGCAGGACGTTCGCAGCTTCTGCTCCAGTGACACTCCGAACGCTCGTGCTGCCTCATCCACGTACGGAGCGTCCTCCGGCAACCGCAGCGCAGCCCGCAGCTCGTCACCCACCGCCCCGAACCGCTGCAACGAACCCAGCTTCACGCCTGGCTCGTACGAGTCCAGGAAGGCGTCAACGTGCGCCTTGTGCTGTGCGGCCGCCACATCGAGCGGAACAACTTCCTGCGACAGCAGCGCCACCTCGGCGGGGTAGTGCGCGAGGGGGTGCCGTTTGAAAGCCAGTGCCTCGGGCGAAACCTCCGGCGAGACCCCAGTCGCCGCAGCACTCACAGCAGCGACCAGGGACGGCACCTGGACGTACCACATCAGCGTGAACATGGCCGCGACCTGCTCCGGCGGCTCGATCTCGTAGTCACGCGCGTAGTCGGCTGCGGCGGCAGCGCGCCACGCCAGCGTCGGATCAGCGCCCGACTGCTGCTCCGCGATCAGGTCCGCGCAGGAGATCCAGTCCGGCCCTGGGACCGCGTCCGCCGTACGCACAGACATCCAGCTGACCGACTCAGCCAGTACGTCCGCCAAACGGCCCACGGTGTAGCTCACCCAGTCAGCCTACGGTCCACTAGCCAGCACTCGCGCGTATAAGGTCGGCGCCATGACGGCTCTGCAGCGTTGGCACGTCGGTCCGTGGACAACCCGGGGCACGCGCCCCGGTGAGGCGCTGGAACCGGGTCAGAAGCGCACCCCGGACGAGCTGAACTTCGACATCGTCGGGCTCTCGCGCATCGTCGGCCGGCGGCAGACTCTCCCCGAGGAGATGCTCGTACGGCGGTGCCAAGCCGCCCTGCGCCCGACCGATCCGCGGGTCTGCGGCGTGCACACCCTGGACACCGAGCTCGCCGACGAGCTGGCAAAGGTCAGCGCGCTGGCGGTCGACTGGCTCGCAGAACGCGCCCCCGCCGGCTACGAGTTCGTACTGACGGACGCGGTCGAGCTGCGCCCCCTGCTCGACCTGTCGGCGGACGTGGTCGCCGTCGAGACCGTGGTGCAGTTGGCCGACGTACCGTTACCTGCTGCCCGCTTGGCGACAGCACATGTACGTCGGTCCGCCACAGGCGACTGGTATGCCGGGGACGCGGTGTGCAACTGGTCAGGGCCACACACCACGTCCGACGACGCAGTAGCCTCCGTGCAAGCAGCCCGCAGTCAGCTGATCGACCAGCTGAACGCTGCAGGCCGGGAAGACCTGGCAGCGACCGCGGACCGCTGGCCTACTGTGCCTGTGGAGTCCGACTAGCCACCAGGTTCCGGGTGAGGAAGGCCAGCTCCGTCTCGACCACCTCTTCGTGGGCGTCGGTGAAGGGCGCGTAGTGGTTGCCGGGGACCTGCAGGACCTCAGCCTTCGGTGTCGTGGCAGCAGCCTTCAGCGTGGGCGCCGCCAGAGCTGACTTGTCGTCCTTGCAGACGACGTACAGGATCGGGCAGCGGGCGTCGGCGGCGTACTTGGCCGGGCGGTACATCGCGGCCGGCAGGACCGAACGAGCTGCGATCGTCTGCTGCCACTCCGGGTAGATGTTGCCGGGGTTCAGGATGCCGTTGCCCAGCACAGCATCGGGCGTGTTGAGCAGGGCCACCGTCCCGGTCGGGCCGGCCAGGTCCACCAGCCGCGGCGGACGACCGAACCAGCCACCGACGACGTCCAGCAGCGACCGGCCGAGCAGGCGCAGCGCACTGCTCGGCGCCTGGTAGCGGGACGCGTGCCGGGTCACGGTCGGGCCGTCGACGTTCGCCGACTGGGCGATCGCCGCCGAGACGCCGAGGTCCTCCGCGGCGAGCTGGACGATGTACCCGCCGGGCAGCGAGAACGCCCAGATGCCCACCCGCTCGACGCCCGGAAGGGTCTTCGCGAACTCGATCGCGGCCCGCCAGTCGGCGAGCTGGTCTCGCACCCGGGCGAGCTGCCGCGGCGCGCCGCCGCTCTCACCGAAGTACCGATGGTCGAACGCCAGCACGCTGAATCCGGCCGCGGCGAACCGCTCCGCGAACCGATCCGTCCCCGGCTCCTTCGTCACTCCGAAGCCGCCGGTCATCACCAGGCACCCGCCGTTGGTGCCGGGATAGTGCCAGGCGGCGCACTGCACCCCGGCACTCGTGAAGTTCACCTTCTCGCGCATGACAGAAGTGAACCACGTGGTTCGCAAATCTGTCCATGGTCACTTCTCAGGCGCGTTCCTCGCGCTCGAGCGCCCGGACCAGCGCCGCCAGACCCGCCTCGATCCCGGCGCCGTCACCGCTGGTCCGCCACTCGATCAGGAACCCGCGCAGGGTCGCCAGCACGAACTCCGCCACCTCGGTCTTGCGCTGCTCGTCCCAGTCGGCCGGGCAGAGCGCCAGCAACGTCGGCAGGTACTGCCGCGACGCCGACCGCGCGAGATCGGCGTACCGGCCGGCGTCGAACATGGCCAGTCCGATCGCCTGGTCCAGCACCCAGGACTCGGCGCCGATCAGCGTCGGCCACATCGACCGCACCCGCTCCGCCAGCGACCGGTCACCCTGCTCGTTCGCGGCCGCAACAGCCCGGGTGATCCGTCGTTCGCGCAGTTGCAGGACCGCCTGCGTCAGCAGGTCCTCCGGGCCCTCGAAGTGGTACAGCAGCACCTTGTGCGTCGTACCGGCCGCCCGCGCCGCGCGCCGCAGCGAGAAGTCGACCAGCCCGTTCACCCCGAGGTCGTCCGCCACCTTGTCGAGCAGCTCCCGCCGCCGCGCCTCACCCCGGGGCGACTTCGCCGACCGCCGATATCCCGTCCGTTCCTCAGTCACCCGGCCAGTATCAGCGACTCCGTCCACCGACGCAGATACGTCCCCACCTCGGCAACGCCGTCGGCCACCGCGGCGGTCCCCTCACCCGCAGTGACCTGCGCATGCTTCCGGCCCTGCGCGACTGGGCGAAATGGGGGCTGGAGCAACTAGAGACTAGGTGAAGCTGGCAACGAAATAGCCGACGCCGTACGGGGCCGCGTCGTAGGTCAGGTCGCCGGACAGCGACGTACCTTTGAGTGCTCCAGCGAGCACCTGCCACGGCGCGCGGCCAGCTGCTTGGAGTACGGCGGCAAGGTCCGGATCGAGGGCCTCGAGGACCTCGAGATCCCTTTCCCGTAAGGCGTTCGCGACTGTGGTGTCGAAGAGCTCGGCGCGCGGATGCAAGTGGGCCGGTGCATGGTCGCTGCGGCGGGCGGAGCCGTCACCCATCACCAGCAGGCCGACACGTTCGTTGCCTTCGGCTACACGGGCGCCCAGCTCCACGCATTGCCGCGGCGCCTCGTTCACCGGCACCGCGACGTACGACCGGGGCAGGTCTGCGGCCTTCGAGCGTTCGAGCAGCCAGCCGCCGACGGACAACGACAGTGGGAGCACCGGCGTACCGGATCC
>DASSDE010000395.1:0-8046 GCA_035697365.1 Kribbella sp.
GACCTCCTCGACCGCGCGCATCATCGTCACGTACACCGGGTTGCCCACGTCGGCGACCGCGAGCGTCAACTGGAACGTGCGCCCCACCTTCAGCGACCGCGCTCGCGCATCCGGTACGTACCCGAGCTCGGCGACCGCCCGCTGGACCCGCTCCACCATTTCCTCGGTGGCCGGCAGGCCGTTCAGCACGCGCGACACCGACGCCACCGAGACCCCGGCCGTACGGGCCACCCCAGCGATCGTCGGACGACTCACGCCGACCTCCTGTAATCGTTCTTGTAATCGTTTACAAGCCCGACAGTAGGTCGCCTCCGCCCCCCGGTCAACCTCCCGCCCTCACACCGAAACCCCACCGTGACCCCACACCCGCGCACCCCGCCAGCGCGCACCCCCGCCCGCGCCAACGACTTTGTGCACCCAGTCCGTACCGCAACCGCACGAAAATACGGCTCCCGTGCACAAGGTGCCACCACCCGGCGCCGGGGCGGGGCGGGGCGGGGGCGGGGGCGGGGCGGGGGGGTTACTCGTCGTCTTCTTCGGCGCCTGGGCGTTCGGCCCAGGGGGTTTCCTTGGCGGGGCGGACGACGATGAGCTTGTCGCCGGCGGCAAGCACGGAGACGTTCGAGTCGTAGTAGCGGTGGACCTTGCCGTCGCGGACCACCGAGACGACACGGTCGGGGACGGCGGACGGGGGTTTGCCGACCTCGCGGCCGAGGACCGGACGTTCGGCGACCTCGAGGCCCTCGCCGTAGGTCAGCAGGTCCTCCATCACCTCGCCGAGGTTCGGGCTGACGGCGGACAGGCCGAGCAACCGGCCGACCGCTTCCGAGGAGGTGACGACGGCGTCGGCGCCGCTCTGCCGCAGCAGCGGAACGTTGTCCTCCTCGCGGACCGCGACCACGACGTGCGCGTTCGGGTTCAACTGCCGGACAGCGAGCGTCACCAGGACGGCCGAGTCGTCGCGGTCGGTGGTGACGATCACCTCGCGAGCGGTCGCCACCTCGGCGCGCCGCAGTACGGTCCGGTTGGTGGCGTCGCCATGGAACGCCGCCATCTGGTCGTTGCCCGCGTCCCCGATCGCCTGCGCGCGCGGGTCGATCACGACGATGCCGGCGCGCTTCACGCCGTTGCTGAGCAGCGTCTGCACCGCCGCCCGGCCCTTGGTGCCGTAGCCGACGACGATGGTGTGGTCCTTCATCCGTTTCCTCCAGCGCGTGTCGCGCATGATCCGGCGACCCTCGTTGGCCAGTACTTCCAGTGTGGTACCGACCAGAACGACCAGGAACGCGATCCGCAGCGGCGTCACGAGGAACGCATTCACCAGCCGGGCGCCGGGCGACACCGGTGTGATGTCGCCGTACCCGGTCGTGGTGAGCGTGACGGTGGCGTAGTAGATGCTGTCGATCAGCCCGACTTTGCCGTCGTAGCTGTCACGGTACCCGTCACGGTCGACCACCACGATCAGCACCATCACGGTCAGCAGCCCCAGCGCGACCAGGAATCGGCTGAAGAGCTGAAAGAGCGGCGAGCGGGTACTCGCGGGCAGGTTGACCAGCAGACCGTGTGGGTTCCGACCGGTGGGAAGGGGTGGCACGGTTCAGACGATATGGCACCGGCGGGCGATCCACCGCATGCGACAGGCTCCGGTCGGACAGCGCGACACTCACCATCAGGCTGTCGCCGTCCCGGACCACCCGCGAGCGCATCCGCAACCGCTCCAAGGTCCGCAGCATTGCGTGGTTCTCCGGCTGCACCATGCACACGACCCGATCGGCGCCCAGCGCCCGCGCCTCCGCCACCACCTCGCGCAGCAGCCGCAGCCCGAGGCCCTGTCCCTGCCAGCCGTCCTCGACCAGTACGGCGAGCTCCATCGTCGTACTGCCAAGCTCCTCCCACGGCGCGGCGGTCGCCATCCCGATCACCGCGTCGTCGACACACGCCACGATCGACACGCCGCCTGCCGGCGCGGACAGGTGCCGGGCCGTACGGGCGGTGAGCTTCGGCATCGGCACGTGATAGCGGCGGGTACGGCTCTCGTACGAACACCGCTCATGCATCGCGACGACCGCGTCGGCATCCTCGACAGTCGCGGTCCGCAACTCCGGTACCCCGCTACCGGGCCGCGGGCCGTCCGGCGTCTCGAAGCGCTCGGCCAGCCGCCCGGCGAGCTCCACCAGTACGTCCGCTCGCGCCCACTCGGCCGGCGTGTACTCGTCGAACCCCTGCAGTGCCCCGAGTTCGTCGTCGACGGACACCGGGTCGTCGATCAGCCGCAGTACGGCACGCAGGTACCGCGTCGGCGCGTCATGGAGTACGTCGGCCTGGCACGGGCGGACTGTCGTACGGCCGCAACCGGCCGCCGCGACCAGGGCGCTCAGGTCCTCGGCGGTCCAGCCGACGCCCGTGGACACGACGAGCTCGTCGATCGCGCCGGTCTCCGCGGCGAAGACCTCGAGGTGCAGGATGTTGATGTCGTCCGCACCACACCGTGCAGCGAGTTCGGCCAGCGCGCCGGGCCGGTCGGCGAGTTCGGTCCTGATCTTCCAGAGCATGCGGACGCCTTCCCTCGTGGAACGTCCTTCCACTCTGCGTCCGGCCTGTTGCCCGGCCGGGTCCGGGATGTTACGCCCGCGTCAACGTTTCCGGCGGACCTTCGGCAGCCGCGGCTTGCGCGCGGCCAGCACGACCGATGGCACGCGGTTGTCCAGGTCCGCGTGCCGCAGCAGTTCGGGATAGGCGCTCTGCGGTACGGGAGGGTACGTCGTCACGATCGCGTCGCCGGAGAACACAAAGAAGATCGCCTGGCCGTCCTTGATCACCTTCAGCAGGGACCCGTCGCGGACCGTGAGAGCGTGCTCGACCGCCTTCCGGCGGGCGGACCGCTTCGCCCACGCGGCCTGGACTGCCTGCTGCGCCGGCTCGCGCCCATGGCGGACCGCCTCGACCACCAGCGGGCCGTAGCGCACGCCGTACTTGACCAGGTTCTTGGCCAACTGGCCCTGCCCCTTGCCGCCTGCCATAACCCGAGCGTACTGACCCCACCGTGGAGCAACGGTCTGGCGTCTCCCAACAGGGTTTCGTCAGGGGCCGAGGAGACCGACGGCGAAGGACACGACCAGGACCGAGAGCATCAGCGCAGACACGGACTCGACAGACATCAAGAGCTTGGCTCGAACGGACAGCGGCATCGTATCGGTGGGGCTGAAGGCCGAAGAGTTGGTGACGGACACATACAGGTAGTCGATGAAGCCGGGCGCCCAGCCGGACTTGGCCGAGGACCGCCGGGCTACTTCGCTGATCGCGTCGTGGTCCTCGTCCTGCGGGAACCGGAAGTCGGCATCGGGCAGTTCCGGTCGGTCGACCCGGAACCGGGTCACTGGCCCGCCCCGATCCAATTCCCAATATGCGAGCGCGAACACCAGAACGTTCGTGAGCCACACCTGACCGGCAGCAGCCAGCAACTGTCCGCCCGCGGTCGCCTCCCCCGTCACGAGCGACCGGATCAGCAGCACGAGGGCAGTGGTGTTCGAGAACGCAATCAGCAAGACCAGGCCGATCGACAGTCGCCTCAGGAACCGGTTCTCCCTGCTCATCCGGCGCGGGTTCGCCAGAACGAGTGGGATGAACAGCAGCAGCTCCAGTCCAGGTATCACGAAGCGTGGTCCGATGAGCAGCTCGCCGGGCAGGACGGTGTAAAGCCCGATCGCCACCATCACGCCGACCGCAGCGGGCAACCGCGGCTCACCCGGATGGGTCGGCCTGGACCCTTCATCAGCCATGCGAGGCACCCTGCCATACCCCCGCGGATGGACGATTGGAGGCGCGCCGCCCTGGCATCTGGGCCGCTGGGTCCCGGACCGGTACCCTCGGCGGCGCGATACAGGTACCGTCGAGTTGAACAGCACGAGCCGCTGCCCCAGACCCCGGCGGCGCTCCTGGGAGCGCCGATGAATGGGGTCACCAATGTCTGAAACTCTCACGTCCCAGGTTCACGCGACCTGGCGCCTGTTACGCGGCAATGCATTCACGGTCCGGCGTGAGACTCTGTTGCGGGCAGCTGCCCGCGGTGACCGCGTGGCGATCAGCCAGATCTGTGACCGCCACGGCGCGGCGCTGTTCCATCTCGCCTGCGCGGTGGTGGCGGATCCAGTCCGTGCGGAGGCTGTGGTCGTCGAGGTCGTGGCGCGGGCCTGTGTGGATCCTGCCGCCACCGCCACGGCCGCGAGGGGGAGTCTCCGCCGCGAACTCGCCCGGCTGACATATCTCTGCTCCAGCCGGGATCGACTGGAGCAGGATCTGCCCCAGACGGGATCGGCCGTGGACCGAATGGTCCGGCTGGGCGAGGCGGCTCGGCAGCAGCGCACAGCGATCGCCCTGGTGCAATGCGGAGACCACACCGTCGACGATGTTGCTGACCTGCTCGGCTTACCCTTCCCAACCGTCGCGGTCCTGCTGACGTCTGGCTTGCGAGACCTCGAGGCTGCTGACCGGCGCCCGGCCGGCGGCACCATCCAACGGCACGAACGCCGGCCATGACGATCGCCGGCTACGGTTCGCAGTGCTCGAAGGCCCCGCGCCGGCCACCCGTCACGGACGCCGAGGACTTCGCGATACTGGCCACCGCACTGGACGCCGCCGAAGACCTCGATCACGTCCTCGCGCAGGTCCTCACATTCGCCGCAGCTCGAATGAACTGTGCCGGCGCCACCATCCACCTGGCGCCGGCCGGTCGGCCGTCCGCCACGGCAATGACCTCCGCTCCGCGTTTCACCGCAGGACGAGCAGCTCTTGAATCCAGTCCAACAGCCGAGCTGATCCTTGATCTGACCGACGGAAAGTCGGCGATCGGGCTGATCGCGTTCCGCCCGGTCCAGCCGGACGGATTCACGACGTACGACTTGACGACCGCCTACCTGATTGCCGTTCATGCCTCACTGGCAATCGCGGCCATCCGGGCCGCGGAGAACCTGTCCGCCGCGATCGAGGCCAACACCGCCATCGGGCAAGCACTCGGCATCATGATGGAGCGCTGCGCCCTCGACGCCGATGCCGCCTTCGCACGGCTGTGGCGCTGTGCGCAGGACCGTAACACCAAGCTCGAGGACGTAGCCCGGCAGCTGATCAAGACCCGGCACCTGCCTGGCGGACACGACGCCTCGGCACCAGAAGAGCGGTCATGACCCCCGCCCCGGACCACCGAGCGCGCGCTTCACTCTGCGGGTCGCCGACGGCATCATCGAAACCCGCGACGGTCCGTTCCTGGCGCGCGAGGCGCACATTGGGCGCCGGACCGTCGGCGCGGCGGGTCTGCAGACCGGGCCGGAGCGGGCATCGTGAACAGGCGACGCCAAGACCGTGCCATCGCGGTCGGCCGGTCCCGGCGTGCGTGGACCAGCCGACGACAGGTGTGAGGTAGTGGCGTCGCTTCGAGTACGACAAATCCTGCTCGAGGTCCTCGACTTCGAGCAGCCCGATCCGCCCGCCCGAAGCGGCGCCACGGTCTGGGAGAGGTTGTGCGCGTCCGCGACCGCGGCAGTCCCGGTCACCGGCGCCGGCGTCGCGCTGATGACCGCGACCGGGCACGGCGGCATCCTCGCCGCGAGCGACCACGGGGCGAACACGATCGAGAACCTGCAGCAGACCCTCGGCGAAGGCCCTTGCCTGAGCGCGTTCCACGAGCGGCGACCGGTTCTCCAGTCGGACCTGGCCCGGGCGGCGTCACGATGGCCCGGTTTCACCCCGGCCGCGTCCTTGGCCGGTATCTCTGCGGTCTTCGCGTTCCCGCTTCAGATCGGCGCCATCCGACTAGGCGTCCTCGACCTGTACCGCGACGCGCCGGGTCCCCTGGACACCCTCCAACTCGCCGAGGCCCTCGACTACGCCGCCGCGGCGACCACGATCCTGCTGGATCTTCAGCAGGATGCCCCGCCCGGAGAACTGCATCCACAACTGTCGGACGCAGCCGATGGACATCGCGAGATCCACCAGGCCACCGGCATGATCAGCGCACAGGCATCGGTACCGATCAACGATGCGCTGGTGCTGCTGAGAGCGCGTGCGTACGCCGAGGAACGCCCGCTACTCGAACTCGCCCAAGACGTCGTCGCCCGCCGGGCGAACTTCCGCCCCGAGGACGATCATGATGAACAACACCCGTGAAAGATCGCACCACCAGGTCCGGAAAGGCAGCACCTCATGAGCAGAGAGCAGCGACTCGCCCAGGTGTTCGTGGAACTCGCGGACACCTTGGTCGACGACTTCGACGTCCTCGACCTCCTCCACACCCTGTGCGAACGCAGCGTCGAACTCCTGCAGGCCGACGCGGCCGGACTGATCCTGGCCGACCAGCGCAGCGTCTTACACGTGATGGCCTCGACAACCGACGAGGCGCGCCTCGTGGAGCTCTTCGTCCTGCAGAACGATGAAGGCCCCTGCCTGGACTGCTACTCCACCGGAAAGCAGATCGTCAACATCGACCTGGACGAAGTCAGCGAGCGCTGGCCGCGGTTCCAGGCCGCGACCAGCCGTGCCGGTTATCGCTCCACCCACGCCATCCCGCTCCGCCTGCGTGGCCAGGTCGTCGGAGTACTCAACCTGTTCTGCAATGAGCGCGCGAAGCTCAGCGATTCCGACGTTACCCTTGGCCAGGCACTGTGCGACATCGCCACTGTCGGCCTGATCCACGAACGCACGCTTCGGCAAGCCGGGATCCTGTCCGAGCAACTTCAGTCCGCCCTGAACAGCCGCGTGCTCGTCGAACAAGCCAAAGGTGTGCTGGCCGAACGAGCCGGCGTCAGCGTCAACGAGGCGTTTTCCTTGTTGCGCGGCCATGCCCGCCGCAATCACCAACAACTGACCGCCGTAGCCACAGCAGTCATCGAGGGTACCCTGACGCCGCACCTGCTCCGATCCGGCGCCGACTGACCAGGATGCCGCATCGAGGTAGAGGTACTCAGGGTTTCCAGATGTACGGGACGGTCACCGACACCGGCCGCAGCCCGAGGCGGGCGAGGATGCCGCGGCTGTCCGGCGACGCGTCGACCTGCAGGTACTTGAACCCGCGCTCGGCTGCCAGGTTCCGCCGGTACGCGACGAGCGCGCGATAGATGCCCTTGCCGCGCCACTCGGCCAGCGTCGAGCCGCCCCACAGCGACGCGAAATCGGTGCCGGCGTGGAACCGGATCCAGGACCCGCACACCAGCTTCGGGTCGTCGTCCTCGGTCTCGGCGACCACCACGACGCCGGGCTCGTCCGCGTTCGCGATGTCCCTGCCCAGCGCGTCCGGCAGCCAGTCGTGTGCGAAGCCCCACACCTCTTCCTCCATCGCCTGCATCCGCTCCAGGTCGTCGCGCGAGCTGATCTCGCGCAGCCGAACTCCGTCGGGTAGCACGACCTCCGCGGACAGCTCGGCGAGGTCGCCGATCAGGAGGCACTCCTCCTCGTCCGGCGTGAACCCCGCCGCGGTCAATCGCTCAGGCAGGTCGGTCGGGAGGTCGTGGCTGTAGTACTTCCACTCGACCTTGGCGCCGAGCTTCGCGAAGTACGCGACCTGGTCGGCGATCAGCTGGTCGAGCTCCGGCCCGTCGACGCCGCCGAGGTACTGGAGGAAGCCGTCACCCTCGGATCCGGCCTTGCGGATCAGTGCACCGAGGTGCTCGATGGTGCCGCCGTTCGCGGCGCCGGCGCGCGTGCGGATCTGCTGGTCGTACGCGGTCCGGAGGGCGAGCGCCTCCGGCGAGTCGTCGAGAGGAATCACGGGATCAGTAGACCAGGGACTGCAACCCATTTCGCGGGTCGGCATGCGGGTGCCGGTGGGTTCAGGCACCATGGAGGCCGTGACGACCCCCAATCCGCGTCGGCCGATCCTGCCCGGCAACAAGCTGTTCGAGTCGCTGCCCGGCGCCTCCGACCCGGCGACCGTGACCGAGGCCGCGCACCGGACGGCCGAACTGCTGGTCCGCGGGGTGCGGAAGTCCGAGGACGCCGAGGTGCACGCGCGGGTCGTCAAACTCGCCGACGAGTACGGCCTCGACGAGCTCGCCGAGC
>DASSDE010000396.1:0-2652 GCA_035697365.1 Kribbella sp.
GGGATCTCCGTCGTGTCCAGAATCGCGGCCGGCACGTGGCGACGACGCAGCATCAGCGCCAACCCGAGCGCGAGCACCAGCACGCCGGCGCCGAGCACCAGCAGGCAGATGCCGAACAGGCGGTGTACCTGGATGCCGAACGTAACCTGCGCGCCGACAGCCGGCGAACCGTCGGCGTTCATCACGACGACGTCGTACCGGCCGTCCTGCACCGGCCAGCTGATCGACTGTGCGCCGGTCGCGGACTGCGCGACCCACCAGTCCAGCTCGCCGGGCGGCGTCAGCTTCTTGGTGCCGCCGCGCAGATCCTGCGTCCCGAAGGTGGCCGGCGGGTCGAAGCTGACCACCCGGGTCTGCGCGACGCCGGACAGGTAGTCGCGGACGTCCAGGTCCTGTGCGACGCCGATGAACAGCGGCTTGTCGCCGGATGCACTGACGTGCAGCGTCGGACCGTGCCGATCGAGCAGTGTCGGCGCGCTGACGACCGCGAGGCCGGTACTGGCGAGTTGGCGGCTGGGCGTGGAGATCGTGTTGTCCGGGCCGACCAGCCAAAAGGCAGCGACGGCTCCGGCGACAGTGGCCAGCGAACCTGCCACTGCCAGCAGCAGGCCGAGGGCGATGCGGGCGAAACGCATGAAGAGGCTCCCGTTGTACGACGAGCCCGGCGACGGACGGGTGCACCGGGCGGCGGACTCGCGGTCCGGACCCCTCTCCAGGTATCCGGATGCTCACCCGTTGTCACTGACTAACTGATCGCACAGGGATCTGTTACGATTCCGGGCATTAGCGAATCGCCATTCACAAACTCGGGGGCGCCGACATGGCCCGGCCACGGCTGGTGAGTGACGACGTGATCCTCGACGCGACCCGCGAGGTGCTGGCCGAGTTGGGGCCGCTGAAACTGACCCTCGCAGCGGTCGGGGCCCGCGCCGGTCTGGCAGCGCCGACGCTGATGCAGCGCTTCGGCTCCAAGCGCGGTCTGCTGCTCGCGTCCGCCGCCCGATCGCCGCTGATGGTGCAGCGCCTGGCCGCGGCCGTCGCGGAACGAAATTCCTCGCCGCTGGCCACCCTCCGGGACTTCGCGTTGTCCTCGGTCGCCCACATCGAGCGCCGCGAGCAGCTCGGCAACGGTCTCGGATTCGTCCAGCTCGATGTCGCGGATCCGGACTTCCGGCAGCACGCTCTGGCGCACTCGGCCGCGATCGTCGACAGCTGCGACCGGTTCTACCGCGAGGCGGTGCAGGCCGGCGAGTTGCGCGCGGACACCGACGTACCGGCGCTGGCGCGGCACACCCTGGTCTGTTTCAACGGCGCGCTGCAGGTCTGGGCGGTGAACGGCTGGGGCTCGCTGACCGAGTTCCTCACCGAGCAGCTCGACCTGTTGATCGCTCCCCATCTCATCAAGGAGTAGCTGTGTTCTTGCGGGTGGTGGTGTTCTACCTGGCCACGATGGCCTTCAGCGGGATCCTGAACGCGCTGCAGTCGGCAGTCGGCCCGGATCCGGACCTGATCCAGCTCGTGCAGTTCGCGCCGGCGCTCGGCGTGGGCGTGATGTTCCTGGCGTTCCGCCGTACGACTCGGGTCGACGCTCGTTTCCGGCCGGCGAAGGTCGCCGCCGGGCGGAGCGCCCTGGTGGTCGGGATCGTCGTCGCGGCGATGCTGGCGTCCGTCCTCGTGCACCTGATCGCCGGGCACTCGTGGCGTGCGGACAGCCTGCCGTTCCCGGTCTGGATGTTGGTGATCACGATGATCGTCGGCGCGGCGGGCGAGGAGCTCGGCTGGCGCGCGTACCTGCAGCCGTACCTGCAGACGCGGTTCCCGGTGCTCGGGTCCGCACTGATCGTCGGTGTGTTGTGGGGCTTCTGGCATATCGGCGGGTTCGCCAACGGTCTCGCCTTCATGGGCTTGTTCGTCGTGATGGCGACCGCCCTGTCCGTGGTGATGGGCGTGGTGCTGCAGCGTGCCCGCCGTACCAACCTCGTGGTTGCGACGGCGGCGCACGCGGCGGTCAATCTGGCTCTGATCCTGCTGTTCGACGAGGAGGGCGGCGACCTCTTCCCGATGGCGGTGCTCGCCGGGGTCTGGACGGTCACCGCCGTCGTGGTCGGCTGGGCGGGCTCAGTGCAGGTACGACGCGCCGTTGAAGTCGAGGACCGCGCCGCTCGCCCAGTTCGCCTCGGCTGACGCCAGCCAGTAGATCGCGTTCCCGACCTCCTCGGCGGTCGCGACCCGGCCGAACGGGCTCTGCGCGCGGATCGCATCGCCGCCCGGACCGGCGAGGAACGCCTCGGTCATGTCGGTGGCGATGAATCCGGGCGCGATTGACGTCACGGTGATGTCAGCCGGCGCCAGCGATACCGCCAGCGACTGGCCGAGCGCGTGCAGTCCTGCCTTCGAGGCGCCGTACGCCGGGACGTCGGGCTCGCCGCGGTACGCCCCGCGGGAGCCGACGTTGACGATCGCGCCCCTCCGGACGCCGTCCGCGGGGTCGGTGTCGAGCATCTGCCGCGCCACGCACCAGGTCAGGTGTGCGGCGCCCTCGAGGTTCACGGCGAGCGTCCGGCGCCAGGTCGCGACCCACTCGTCGTACGACGTCTCGGCCAACGGGTGACCGATCCGCCGCGAGCCCGCGACCGGCTCGTCGACGAACAT
>DASSDE010000397.1:0-10165 GCA_035697365.1 Kribbella sp.
GTCGTACCGCACGTAGGTGCCCTCGGTAGGACGCTCCGGCGACGTCACCCACCACAGCCGGAACATCCCGAGGATGTGGTCGATCCGCAGCCCACCACCGTGCCGCATCACCGCCCGTACCAGATCGCGCCAGGCGGCGTACCCGGTGTCGGCGAGCGCGTTGGGCCGCCACGGCGGCTGGGACCAGTCCTGACCCTGCTGGTTGAACGCGTCCGGCGGGGCGCCCACGTGGATGTTCGGCGCCAGTACGTCGTGCAGCGCCCACGCATCGGCCCCGTCCGGATGCACACCGACCGCCAGGTCGTGTACGACACCCAACGCCATCCCGGCGGCCTTCGCTCGCGCCTGCGTCCGCCCCAGCTGCTCGTCGAGCTGCCACTGCAGCCAGCAGTGGAACTCGACCGCGTCCGGGTTCTCGTTGCGGAAGGCAACAACTTCCGGCGATACCGGGTCCTGTAGCTCCTCCGGCCACTTGCTCCACTCCGGGCCGTGCACGTCGGCGATCGCGGCCCAGGTGGCGAAGTCGATCAGCCCCTGGCTCTCGCGGTCACAGTACGCGCCGTACTCCGCGATCCGTCCCACCGACGGCTGGACGCGGAACAGCACCTGCAGCGCCTCACGCTTCGCCGCCCACACGGTGTCCCGGTCGAGCGCGGTCGAGTCCTCGCTCAGCGCCCGTACCTGCAGCGCCAATGCCCGTACCTGATCCCGCTCCGCCGGCGCCAGGTCGCCGTACTCGTCGATGTCCTCGATACGCAGGTAGATCGGGTTCCCGAACCGGCGTGACGCCGGGAGGTACGGGGACGGCTCCATGCGACCGGACAGCTCAGCGGCGTGCAGCGGGTTCACCAGTACGAAGCCGGCGCCCAGGTCGTGTGCTGACCACGCAGCCAGGTCGCCCAGGTCGTGCAGGTCGCCGACACCCCAGGAGCGCCGGGAGCGGACCGAGTACAGCTGCAGCACCCAGCCCCACGTCCGGTGCAGCTTCTCCGGCTCCAGCTTCCGCGGCGTGACGATCAGTGTGCTGACCGAGATCTCCGGGCTGGTACCGATCCGCGCGCACAGCCGGTGGTACCCGAGCGGCAGGTCTCCCGGGAGCTGGTACGTCGCCTCACCGACCTGTACGCCGTCAACCCACTCGGGCTCGACCCAGTGCTCCTGCTGCGGGATGTCCCGGCGCTGACCACCATCCTCGAGATCGACCCACACCTCGGCCGTCGACCCGTGCGGCAGGTGAACGGCGAACCACGGGGTCCACCCCTCCCGCATCACCACGGTGGCGGGCAGCGTGCGACGCCAGCGCGTCTGCTGGTGCTCTGCCAGCGCGAGGGCGGCCTTCTCGGGAGTCGACGCGTCGACACCGAGCGCCGCGAGCACATCGGCCACGACCTCACTGGAGACGATCACATGCTCGCCCTGCCAGTTCCAGTACTCCGTGGCCACGCCATGGGCGACTGCTAGCTCGACTAGGGCCGGAGTGGGAGCTGTCACCCTGGCGAGTCTGCCGTATCAACAGCGCCAACGGCCAAACGGCGCGCGTTGCGTTACTCGTTCGAGCGACGGCGACTGAGCAGCAGCACCGCCACGAGCAGCACGCCGCTGGCCACCACGAGGCCGATCGCCACACCGGCCAGGTTGTCGGTCAGCTGGTACAGCGAGATCGGCCAGATCACCAGCAGGATCGCGCAGCCCACCACTGCGTACGCCGAACGCCGTGTCCGCCCGTACGCGACGAGCAGCGCGGCCGGTCCCGCCGTACCGACGGCGAGCGCCATGATCTCGCCACGCTCCTGCACCAGCCAGCAGATCGACGAACTGAACATCGCGGCTCCGGCGAGCGACCACGACGTCACCTGATCACGGACCAGGCCGAGCATCGCGAACACGAACGCGACGATGATGAAACCGGTCCCGGCGATGCCCGCGCTGTTCGCGGCCGAGCCGGTGTCCGGAGTCAGGACGTCGGCGGTGATCACCAACACACCGACGGCCAGGATCCCGAAAGTTGCCACCAGCAACGACGATTCCTTGAGCCACCACAGCGCCCCGGCCGCCAGCGCGAGCGCGACGACCACGCCGGCGACCCGCCCGGCCTCCCCCTCGACCGCCACGAAGGTCGCGAACCCGGCCACGCAGCACCCCAGGGAGGCGAGCGCCGCACTCAGCTGGCGACGGCGCCCGAGCAGCGCCAGAATGGCGGCGACGCCGAGCAGCAGGATTGCCGCAATGCTCCCGGTGCTGACCCGGGCGGCACGGTTCATCTCGCCCCAGTTCGCCAAGGTGAGGAGCGCGACGGCGCCGAGCAGCAGGGCGCCACCGATGTACCCGAGCACCTCGACCAAGGCGCTCGCATGCACCACGTCGGTGGCCGGCTTCTTGGGCTTGACCTGCTCCGGCGACGGCTCGGCGGGCGGGGCGGACGGGTGTGGCCGGCCCGGGTCCGCGAGCGCCGCGTCGAGCTCCGCGTCGGCGGCGTCCCGGATCGAGTCGGCCTGGTACTGGCGCAGCACACCAGCGCTCACGAGCCTGGAAAGCTCGTCGTCCAGCCGGCTTGACATGCTTTTCCGTCTCCTTGTCAGCCCTACTACCATCAGGCAGCGAGATGCCTATTCTGACCAGCTACCTTGTGTCCCCAGTCAGTCACCCCCTGAATTCGGCGTTGCTCAGCCTTCCCGACGCGCTTCCGACCTTCTTCCGGATGGGCAACGACGGCAAGCTCGAGGTGACCGATCAGGTCGTCGTGGTCCCGGCCCGGATCCTCGGTCTGATCATCGGTTTCTTCGTGCTCCGCTGGCTGCTGCACAAGATCATCCGCCGGTTCGCCCGGCGCACCGGCCAGGGCGCGGTGGCCGGCGTACTGGCCAAGTCGAAGCTCGGGCAGGGGTTCGTGGAGAGCACGCTCGCCACCGAACGCCGGGCCCAGCGCGCCGAGACGATCGCCTCGCTGCTCACCAGTGCAGTCACGATCGTGCTGACCGCCGTCCTGGTGGTGATGGTGCTCGCCGAGCTCGGCTTCAACATCATGCCGGTGATCGCGTCCGCGAGCATCATCGGCGTGGCCCTCGGATTCGGCGCGCAGACGCTGGTGAAGGACTTCCTGGCCGGCGTGTTCATGATCTTCGAGGACCAGTACGGCGTCGGCGACCTGATCGACATGGAGAAGGCGACCGGCGTGGTGACGAACGTCGGCCTGCGGATCACCACGCTGCGCGGCGAGGACGGCACCACCTGGTACGTCCGCAACGGCGAGGTGCTCCGGGTCGGCAACCTGACCACCCGCGACCCGAACAGCGACGCCTCGTCGGGCGTCGGTTCGGGCACCGAGAAGCAGGAAGAGGCCAAGAGCGACGACAGTTCGGCGACCGCAGAACAGGGCTGAGCGGACAGCCGCCGTTGCTCTACCGTGTCAACGGCCGTTCCTACCGCAGGCTGCCGCGTAGCCGGAGCTCGTCGCGGATCACCGGTGGCACCGGGAGCCGGTACTGCTCCAATGCTCTGGCGTACGCACGAAGCGACAACGTGAGTCGCGTGGCGTCGCTGCGCGGGGTGCCGTCCTGCCGCAGGCCCCGAGCGCGCCGATCAGCCACGCGGGCGGACCTGATCTCGGCGAACAGGTGCAGCAGATCGTCGTTCTCGGCCGAGCGCCGAGACGCCCCGCCAAGAACGGAGCTGGAACGGACGGACATGGGCATCGCCTCAGGGGCTGCGGGGGTTCCCGACACACCACATGGAATGCCATCGCTCCGGACATCTCAGTCTACCGCGCCGCGGCCTGTGCCATGGTTGTTTGGTCTGGTCAGGCGTACTGTCCAAGTAGTTCCGGAATCGACGACATCCCATTTGAGGCTGCCCTCCACCCCGGCCCACCCGCAGGGGATGTCATGTCCGAGCCTCGCAGCAACAACACGACCGAGCCCACGACACCAGCCACGCCGGAGCCAACCGTGACGACTCCCGACGTGCCGATGTCGGCGGTCGACGCACTCTCCACGCCCCTACCGACCCGGGCATCGCGTACCCGGCCCGGCGCCACCTGGTTCCGGGGCCTGCTCCGTCTCGTACGCCGCCGCGGGACCGACACCTCGTCCTGACGCCACGCCGTACAGCAACCGCCCTGCGAAGACAGCGGTGCCCCGCTGAGCTGTACGGCTCGCCGGGGCACTCGTGTCTGCGGTCAGGCGGTGAAGGTGACGTCCAGGGTGATCGGGACGGCGGACAGCGCCTGGGAGACCGGGCAGTTCTTCTTCGCGCCCTCGGCGAACTCGGCGAACTCGTCGGCGGTCAGGCCGGGTACGTTGCCGTTCACGGACAGCTTGATGCCGGTGATGCCCTCGCCGGGCTGGAAGGTGACGTCGGCCTGCGTGTCGATCGACGCCGGCGGCTTGCCCGCGCCGGCCAGCGCGTGCGACAGCGCCATCGAGAAGCAGGTGGAGTGCGCGGCGGCGATCAGCTCTTCCGGGCTGGTCTTGCCGTTCGCGTCGTTCGCGCGGGAGGCCCAGCTGACGTCGTAGGTGCCGACACCGGAGGACTCGAGGGCGACCTGACCGGCGCCCTCCATCAGCGAGCCTTCCCAGTGGGCCTTGGCCGTACGAGTGGTAGCCATGCTCGTGTTGTCTCCTTCGAAGGGGGATTCAGCGGCCGGACACGTCGATCGCGCCGGGGTAGTTCGGTTCGTCGGTGTTCACCATGCTGTGCGCGGCCATCACCATGTAGTTCCAGATCTGCTCGTCCTGCTCCGGCGTCAGGGTGAGCTCGTCCAGCGCGGCCCGCATGTGGCCGAGCCAGCGGTCCCGTGCGCTCGGGGTGACGGCGAACGGGGCGTGCCGCATCCGCAGCCGGGGGTGCCCGCGCTGCTCGGAGTACGTCTTGGGACCGCCCCAGTACTGCTCCAGGAACATCCGGAACCGCACCTCGGCCGGGCCGAGATCCTCCTCCGGGTACATCGCTCGCAGTTCCGGGTCGGCGGCGACACCGCGATAGAACGCGGCCACCAACCGGTGGAAGGTCTCCGCCCCACCGACGGCGTCGTAGAAGCTCTGCTGCTCAGTCATCTCGGATCAAGTCTCTCAAGTGCTCACAATGTGCTTGAGGAGGGCTGCCCGTTCGAGGTCTCCGAGGGGTCGTTTTGCGTGCGTCGTACCGTCCACGGCGACCAGGACCGACTCTGCCTTCGCGTAGACGTCGTCGGACGCGCCGCTGCGGTCCACGATCCGCGAGCCGAGTGTGTACGACGACGTACCGACGGCGTCGATCCACACGTCCACGTCGTACGGCGGATGCCGCAGCAGGATCGGGCGCAGGTAGTCCACCGTCTGGCTGACCAGGACACACGGGTACTCCGCGAAGAAGTCGCCGGTCGTCTCCATCACCTGCGCCAGAAACGCGATCCGCGCCTCCTGCAGGTAGTCGAAGTACCGCACGTTGTTGACGTGATCGTACGAGTCGATGTCCGACCACCGCACAAGAACAGGATGGGTAAATATCATGCGCCCACCAGCTTGGACAGGGCGTCGCGTTCGACAGGGGTGATGCGGCGCAGGCGGTTGGCGGTGAAGTCGAACGGCACCAGCTTGGTCCTCGCCTCCACGTACGTACGGCGTTCCGGCTCCGCGTCCAGGATCTCGTAGTCGACCGTGAACGACGCGGCCCGGATCTCGCTGATCCACAGCTCGATCCGCACCGGCTCGGGCCGGAACAGCAGTGGCGCCCGGTACTGCACCTCGTGCCGCGCGACGAGCAGGCCGGTCTCCAGGTTGTCGGCACCGAGATCCTTCGCGGTCCGGAACAGGAAGTCGACGCGAGCATCCTGCAGATAGTCGACGTACCGCCCGTTGTTCACATGCCCGAGCGCATCCATGTCTCCCCAGCGCAACGGGCAGTGATAGACGTGCCGGTTGTGATGATCCACACCACGATCATGTCATCCGGGTGCTTCCGGCGTGACAGGCCGTGGGTAATGTCATCTTCGGCAGACCAGTACGTCGATCGGAGTGGTGGATGAGTACGCAGCGGGTGGCGATCGTGACCGGGGCAGCCCGGGGAATCGGCGCGGCCGTCGCGCAGCGGCTCGCCCAGGACGGCAATGCGGTCGCCGTCATCGACCTCGACGAGGGCGCGTGTGCCGCGACCGTTACGGCGATCACCGACGCCGGCGGCAAGGCGATCGCGGTCGGTGCCGACGTCAGCAAGTCCGACCAGGTCGCGGCCGCGGTCGAGCGGGTGACCGCCGAGCTCGGCGCGCCGACGATCCTGGTGAACAACGCCGGCGTCCTGCGCGACAACCTGCTGTTCAAGATGTCCGAGGACGACTGGGACACGGTCATGTCGGTGCACCTCAAGGGCAGCTTCCTGATGTCGAAGGCCTGCCAGGCGCACATGGTCGAGGCCAAGTACGGCCGGATCGTCTTCCTCTCGTCGACCTCGGCGCTCGGCAACCGCGGCCAGGCCAACTACGCGTCCGCGAAGGCCGGTCTGCAGGGTCTGGCGAAGACGCTCGCCATCGAGCTGGGCAAGTTCGGCGTCACCGCGAACGCGATCGCGCCCGGCTTCATCGAGACCGACATGACCGCCGCCACCGCGGCCCGGGTCGGTGTCGACTTCGAGGAGTTCAAGAAGGCGACGGCCGCGAGCATCCCGGTGCAGCGGACCGGCAAGCCGGCGGACATCGCCGCCGCGGCCTCGTTCTTCTGCAGCGAGGAGGCCGGCTTCGTCTCCGGCCAGGTCCTGTACGTCGCCGGCGGACCCCGCAACTGAGAGGGAGCAGCATGCCGCAGACCTACAACGGTGTCGACGAGGTGGTGCACGCGGTCGGCACCCGGCTCGGCGAGTCCGAGTGGCTGGAGATCACCCAGGAGCAGGTGAACCAGTTCGCGGACGCCACCGGTGACCATCAGTGGATCCACGTCGACGTCGAGCGGGCCGCCAAGGGACCGTACGGCGGGACGATCGCGCACGGTTATCTGACGCTGAGCCTGATCGCGCGCTTCGGTGACGAGCTGTTCAAGGTCGACGGCGTGACCGCCAAGCTCAACTACGGCGTGAACAAGGTCCGCTTCCCCGCACCGGTCCCGGTCGGCACCCGCGTCCGCGCCGGCGCCTCGATCGCGAACGCAGTCGAGACCCCCGCCGGCGTCCAGGTCTCCCTCAACTGGGTCATCGAGCTCGAACACTCGACAAAACCCGCCTGCGTAGCAGAAACCGTCGTACTGCTCGTCCCCTGACCCGTTGCGTCCGAAGATCCGTGGTCAATCACCCACACATCTTCGGACGCAACGGGTCAGAGCGGGCAGATCAGCACGGCGTGGGTGGCGATGCGGTGGTAGCCGAGCCAGTCGTTGACGGCGAGCATCGGCGCATTGCCGTCGTAGTTGGCGGTGTAGGCGCCACGGACGCCGGCGTCGGCCGCGCGGTGCAGGGCGGCCGACTTCACCAGTTTGGCCAGACCACGGCCGCGGTACTCCGGCATCGTCGACGTCATCTTCGACCAGATCAGCGTGTGGTCGCCGAGGCTCATCGTGAAGGCGACGATCTGATCGCGGTACAGCGCCGCCATGCCCAGGTCGAGCACCGTGTCGACGGACTCCCAGACCGCCGTCCGCCACTCGTCGTACGGCCGCGCGGAGATCTTCGCGTCGCCGGGCTTGGTGCGCTGGGCGACCACGTCCGCGGCGTACAACGCCTCCGGCCCGACCTCGCTCAGCGGAACGAGGTCGACCCCGGTCGGCGCCTCCGGCTGCTCGGGCGCCTTCCGCGGATCGATGCCCGCGTAGTGCACCTGTCGCGTCTGCCGGTACCCGAACTTGGCCGCCCAGCCGATCGACTCCGGGTCCGCGAACACCCGCGCCGTCGTCGCGCCCCCGGCCCGCAGGCTCGCGTGCGTTGCCTCCAGCAACTGCGTACCGATCCCCCGCCGCCGGTGCTCCGGCGCGACCATCACGCGCAGCTCACCGTCGAGCGGGTCCGAGCCACCGATCAGGCCGTTGGTTGCCCAGCCCACCAGTTCTCCGTTGTCCACGGCCACGAACGTCCCGCGCCCCGGCGTGGCCGGGCGCCCGAGTCTCTGGACCAGCCAACCCCGGGTGACCACCAGATACGGCACCAGCGCCGTGTGCAGCGCTACCGCCTGATCGACATCCCCCAGCTCAGCGGCCCTGATCTCCATCCGAAACTCCTTGGGCACTCCAACAACGAAGTCCCCCGGAATCTAACGCCCTTTCAGGTGCATACCGGAAGTGAACCCATTACAGCTCTGTCTCAGAGCCTCCAAGGACGAGCCGCTCGCCGGTGACGTCGAACGTCGTCCGGTACCGCTCCAGATAGCCCGCGCCGACCAGCCCGTCGTGGATGATCTCCTGGAACTGCACCCGCGGCGCCTGCTGCGCGGTCTCCGGAGCCGCCGCGAGATGCACGCTCCCGGCGATCGTCACCCAGTGCCGCGTCCATTCGTACCCGGTCTCGTCGGTCCCGGTTCGCGTCGTCACGTCCGGCCCCGCCAGGTCGACCTCGCAGTCCGCCACGAAACGCAGGTCGAGGATCAGGCTGTCCGAGCCGGTGTCGACCTCGACGGTGATCTCCCGCCCACTCGGCAGTACGAGTTGCGCGAACGGGTCGACCGACGCCGATTCCCGCCGTACGTCGAGCGGGACCACCGGCCCGTCCGGCTGATAGCGGTCGCGCTGCTGCACCGTCAGCGTCAATGCGCGCGGATCCGTCGTGACCACATGCTCCTCGAAGAAGGCCGGCCCGAGGATGCCCGCGAAGCCCGCCGGATCGTTCGCGTCACCGAGATCCGCGATGCCCGCGAGATGCTCCTCGACCAGATAGTCGCCGAGCGCGATCCGGGGCACGCGGACCAGCGGAACCTCCAACGCCTGCCCGGACATCCGGCGTCCGACGAAGGTCTCGCCGGTCGTTGCCACGCCGAGGCGATCGGCGAGTGCCGACGAGACCACGGTGATCCCGATCCCGGTGTCGACACGGAAGCGGCACTCGACATCACCGACGGTCAGCGGCACCCGTACCAGGTGCTGCACCCGGTCGAACGCGACGATCGTCATGCCTCAGTTGTCCAACGTCCGCAGCAGCCCCAGCTCGGTCTGCACGCGGTGATAACCGAGCCAGTTGTTGATGGCAAGCATCGGCCCGTTCTCGTCGTCGTTCGACGTGTACGCCGAGGTGATCCCGGCCGCCTTCGCCCGCCTCAGCGCGACCGACTTGACCAGCTTCGCGAGCCCCTGCCCACGGTACGCCGGAATCGTGCCGGTGAAGCCCGACCACATCCGGTCGCCGTCGGTCTCGACCGAGCTGAACGCCACCATCTGCTCGCCGGCCATCGCCCCCACGCTCAGCGTCTTGTCCACGGACGGGCTGTTCCAGATCTCTTCGAGCCAGTGGTCGTAGGAGACCGCGTCCATCGGCGAGTCGCTCGGCTCGTCCAGCCCGGCGGCCGTGTCGGCCTCGAAGTGCACCCGCGGATCCACGCTGTCGTACGAGACCAGCTCGATCCCGTCCGGCGTCGGTGGCTGCGCAGGCAACGACGTCAGCTCCAGGCCGGCGAAGTGCATCTGGCGGGTCCCGTCGTACCCGAGGTTGCGCGCGAACTCGAGACCGTCGGGATGGACGAACGTCCGCACCCGTACCGCCCCGACCTCGGTGAGGTGCTGGTGCAGGCGCGCGGCGAGCTCGCTGCCGATGCCCTGCTTGCGATGCTCCGGATGGACGTAGAGGGACAGGTGGCTCTGCCCCGGATCGCTCGTCCACACGTTCAGCCCGGCCGCTCCCCACGCGACGATCTCACCCTCGCGCTCGGCGACCAGCGGCAGGAACCGCTCCCCCGGTGACTGCACCGTGATCATGTGCCGGGTTGCCGCCGCCGACATCGCCTTGTACGGGTACACCACCCGCCGGACCGCCGACACCGCCTCGGCGTCGTCCCCTACCGCCTGCCGAACTACCGCCCGAGTCCTCATGCTCCCGGACCCTAACGAGCAGGCCCCGGCCACGCTACGCATTAAGAGACGCGATCGCGCACGTCCTGTGATTCGGATGTGCGGCGAACTCGTATTAGAGTGACGCGGTGCTGTCGGACTGAATGCCCCGACCGCCGGAAGTGCCATCGTGGTTGCACGCGACGGGGTCACCGGCGGCGGGGCGTCCGCATTTCCAG
>DASSDE010000398.1:0-4535 GCA_035697365.1 Kribbella sp.
GGCCAGCTGGCCGAGGCACTGGTCGATGTACGCCTCTCCTGAAAGGAACCCTGTGGACTACTCCGTGGACGTGGATGCCAAGAAGGCGTACGCGACGATCAGCCGAGACGGGCAGCAACTGTTCAGGCTGCGTCTGTTCGCCTCGCTCGACACCGTCGGAGGATTCGACGAGAGCGCGTCGTTGCAGATCGACTCGCCTGAGGACGGCGTCTACACGGTGACCGCGCGCAGCTCGGTCTGGGACAGCCGGGTGACGACGACACGCTTCCTGCCCGACCGGATCGAGACACAGACCACGGTGACCGGGCACGGGCGCCTGACGGACGTACATCTGCTGGGTGGCCGCCGTACGCCGCGCGGGTTCCTGCCGAGCGGCTCCGGGTTGCGGCAGGTGTTCTCACCGAACCCGGACCATCCGAGTCGGGTCCTACGCGACGCCGTCGAGCCCGCCACGATCAGTGTGTGCGGTGAAGGCGGCGAGCCCGGGATCGAGCGCTGGCTGTTCACCCCTGCGCCTTGGTGCTTCGCGGCGGCTGCCGCGACGGAGTGGGTGGGCTTCAGCGTGGTCGCACCGATTGCAGAGCAGAACTTCACCAGCTACCACTACCGGCCGGTGACGGGCGGTTTCAGCCTCCAGTTGGACTATGAGGGCCATACCGTCGTCGACGGGACGTTCACGACACCGCTGCTGGTCGTACAGCTCGCCGGCGAGTCGGCCGAGGACGTCCTGGTCCGGCACCGCGCCCTGCTCGACGCGGCGGGTGTCGTGCCGTCTCGGGTCGCCGAGTGCCCGGCGTGGTGGTCTGGGACGATCTTCTGCGGCTGGGGCGCGCAGTGTGCGCTCGGCGTCCGCACCGAGCAGCCGCCACAACCGCTGGCCACACAAGCGAACTACGACACGTTCCTGGGCACACTGGCGGCGCAGGGCATCGTGCCGGAGACCGTGGTGATCGACGACAAGTGGCAGGCGGCGTACGCGACCTGCCGGCCCGATCCGGCGAAATGGCCGGACCTGAAGGGCTGGATCGCCGAGCGGCACGCGGCCGGACAACGGGTCCTGCTCTGGTGGAAGGCGTGGGACGAGGAAGGCGCGCCGCCCGGTGCCTCGATCACCGATGCCGACGGGCAATCGGTCGGTCTCGACGCAGAGTCGCCGGCCTGCGTCGCGCTGATCACTGATGCGGTGACCGCCATGCTGTCGCCGGACGGGCTGGACGCGGACGGGTTCAAGATCGACTTCACGGCGCGGACCCCGTCCGGCTCCTCGCTGCGGCACAGCGGCTCGCGGTGGGGTGCGGCGCTATTGCACGAACAGCTTCGGTTGGTCTACGACACCGCCAAGCAGGTCAAGCCGGACGCACTGGTCGTCACCCACACCCCGAATCCGGCGTTCCTCGACGTCACGGACATGATCCGGCTCAACGACGTACTGCACGACCACACGGCCGAGCCGGGCTATGTCGCGCGTCACATGACCTACCGGGCCGGTGTGGTGCGTTCCGTACTGCCAGAGCTCGGCGTGGACACGGACGGGTGGATGATGCCCAACCACGCCGAGTGGCGCGACTACCTGCAGATTCAGGACTCACTCGGGGTACCCGCGCTGTACTACGTCGCCGGTACCGACACGGACCGCTACGACTTCGGTCCGGACGACTACGACGCGGTCAACGACACCTGGAGCCGGTACAGGTCGCAGTTGAACCTCTAGACTGCGGGCCATGAGTCCCCGGGGGCAGGCCGCGCGTGCGGTGTCACAGCCTGTACGGCGTCCCACTGTGCAGGACGTGGCCCGGGAGGCCGGTGTCTCCCCGTCGACGGTGTCCCGCGCACTCCACACCCGCGGCTACGCGTCTCCCGCGGTACGTGCGCGCGTACGGGCGGCGGCCGACCGGATCGGGTACGTGACCGACCACAACGCCCGCAACCTGCGCAGCCGGACGTCGACGTCGATCGGTGTCCTCATCTCCGACCTGCGGAACCCGTTCTATGCGGACCTTGCCGCCGGCATCGAGGAGGAACTGCGCGCGGCGGAGTACCAGATGGTGCTCGTCAACGACAACGGGGACCCCGCGGAGGAGATGCAGGCCGCCGAGACACTGCTGGCCATGCGGGTACCGGGCGTGATCGTGACACCGGTGACCGCGAAGTGCCCGCAGGTACTGCAGAACAACGGCGTCCATGTGGTCTGCGCAGACCGGGAGCTCGGCCGCTCGACGAGCGACCTGGTGCTGAGCGACAACAAAACCGGCGCCTGCGAGCTGACCGAACACCTGATCGCCCTCGGCCACACGCGGATCGGCCTGCTGATCGACGAGACGAAGTGGTCGACCGGCGCCGGTCGGCTGGCCGGCTTCCGGGCAGCCCACGCGGACCACGGCCTGACGGTGGACGAGAACCTGATCGCGTACACGAGTTTCGACGCGGATGCCGCCCGGCTGACGACGCGCAAGCTGTTGAACGACCACGACGTCACCGCGATCATCTCGGCGAACAACGTCCTCGCCCAGGGGGCGCTCGCCGAGTTGAAGGACCGGCGGGTGAAGATCCCGCGGCAGCTCAGCCTGGCCGCGTACGACGACGTGCCGTGGATGTCTCTGGTCCAGCCGGCCCTGACCACCGTGGACCAGAGCACCGTCGAGATGGGGCGCAGTTGCGCCCGGCTGGTGCTCGCGCGGATCCGCGGCGAACTCCCGTCGCGGCGCAGGCTGGTCAAGGTGCCGGCCCGACTGATCGTCCGTGGATCCACGGGTCCCGCTCCGCGCTGAGTTTGTCCACAGATCGGCGCGCCGACGTCTTGACGACTCGTCGGCCGCGCACTTACGGTTCCTGCAATCCGCAGATGTGGCATCGATGCCACATTCGGCCGCTGGTTCCCCTGTCGACGTTAGGAGCAATCCCATGAAGCACCTGCGCTTTCCCGTGGTGCTCGCGGCCGGAGCGCTGGCGCTCACCGCCTGCGCCGGTGTCGGCAAGAAGGACGCCGGTGGCGGCAGCGACAGCCAGGCGAGCGCAGGCGCGACGCCGTCCGGCACCTTGAACGTCATGGGCTTCAGCGGCGAGGACGAGGTTGCCCAGTCCCGGATCAGCGCCTTCAAGGCGGCCTTCCCGGGCGTCACGGTGAAGAACAACAAGGGCGACTTCGATGCCCAGCAGTTCCTCACCGCGGTCTCCAGCGGCAACCCGCCGGACGTCGTGTACATGGCCCGCAACCTGGTCGGGACCTACGCCGCGAAGGGCGCGATCCTGCCGCTGGACGACTGCATCAAGAGCAGTGGAATCGATACCACACAGTATCGCGAAGCGGCGATGAACGAGGTCAAGCTCAAGGACAAGACCTACGGCATCCCGGAGTTCTACACCGTCTCGACGAACCTGATCAGCGAGACCGCGCTGAAGTCGGCAGGTGTCGGTGTGAGCGACATCCAGACCACCGACTGGGACAAGCTCGAGGCGACCGCCAAGAAGCTCTACAAGGCGAAGAACGGCCGCCCGGCGCGGATCGGGTTCGACCCCAAGATGCCGGACTTCTTCCCGCTCTGGGCAATGGCGAACGGCGCCGAGATCATCAAGTCCGACGGCGCACCGAACCTGAACGACCCGAAGGCGGTCGAGGCGCTCCAGTTCACGATCAAGCTGATCAACGACCAGGGCGGCTGGGCGAACTTCAAGACCTTCCGCGACACCTTCGACCTGTTCGGCGCGAAGAACCAGTTCGTCAAGGACCAGCTGGCCGCGTTCCCGATCGAGAACTGGTACGTCAACGTCCTGCTGGACTCCCGGTCGAGCGGGCTGAAGCTGCAGTCGACGCCGTTCACCGACCGGCAGGGGCAGCCGATCAGCACGATCGGCGGATCTGCCTGGGTCGTCCCGAAGGGCGCCAAGAACCCGACCGCCGCCTGCCAGTGGGCGAAGACCATGACCTCGGTGGCGACCTGGCACAAGGCAGCCGAGGCGCGGATGCAGACGGTGGCCAAGGACAAGACCTTCTTCACCGGCCTGTTCACCGGCAACAAGGTTGCCGATGACGAGATCAAGGCCCAGTACCTGAAGCCGAGCGGCGACGCCGGATTCGACGCGGCGATCAAGAACTACTACGACGTGCTCGACAAGGCCAAGGCGCTCAACCCGTCGCCGGCCGGTGCGGAGATCGACGCCGCGTGGAAGAGCGCGGTCGCCAAGGCTCTGAGCGGATCGATCACCCCGCAGGCAGCCCTCGACCAGGCTCAGACCGAGGCCAAGGCCGCCTTCGACAAGGCCAGCCAGGGCTGATCGATGACGACCACAGTCGAGCGTCCGGCCGCGCCCGGGCAGACTTTGCCCGCACGCGGCCGGCGGCCGAAGCGGAGTCCACTGGCGAAGCGGGAGGACCGGGCCGGCTGGCTGTTCGTCTCGCCGTGGGTGATCGGGTTCTTGATCTTCACCGCAGGACCGATGATCGCGAGCCTGGTGCTGTCGTTCACGGACTACCAGATGATCCAGGCGCCGCACACCGTCGGGCTGGACAACTACCGGGAGCTGTTCGACGACCCGCG
>DASSDE010000399.1:0-3647 GCA_035697365.1 Kribbella sp.
CACGCCGTCCGCGTCGAACGCGTGCCCGGTCAGCTCCGTCACCACCGCGTCGATCAGAGCGTTCGCCGGCCCGGTGTCGAACGCGACCGGATCGCCGTGCACGACGGTGATGTTCGCGATCCCACCAAGATTCAGCGCCACCGGTACGCCGGGACGCCCACGCAGCCACAGCACGTCGACGATGCTGACGAGCGGCCCGCCCTGCCCGCCGGCCGCCACGTCCCGCGCCCGCAGATCCGACACGACCGGTACGCCGGTGGCCTCCGCGATCCAGGCCGGCTGCCCGAGCTGCAGCGTCCCGCGCGCCACCCCGTTGCCGACCCAGTGGAACATCGTCTGCCCGTGCGACACGATCAGGTCCGCGTACCCACCGCACAGCTGCTCGACCGCCTGCCGAGCGACCGTCGCAAACGCCTGCCCGATCCCGCTGTCGAGCTTGCAGACTGCTTCGGCCGATGTCGGCGCCGGCGGCAACGCCGCCGCGACCGCAGCCCGAAGCTCGTCCGGGTACGGCTGACTGAGCATCCCCAGCGGTGTCAGCACCAACTGGTCCCCGTCCAGCCGCAGATCAGCGGCAGCGGCATCGATCGCGTCGTACGACGTCCCGGACATCAGTCCGATCACTCGCATGTCACTCCCGTCGGTGGCCGGTCGCAGCCCCCAGTCTCGGTCATCAACCCGGGGTCTTGACAGCCGGTGATCACAGATTGATGATCAGTGACGCTATACCGGTTTATCTCTGCCGTCTGAACGCACAAACAGGCAGGTGGTCGGAGCTACTTAACCGATATAGCGACCCGCCCACCTTTGACGAGGAGTCGATCAGCTCATGAAGCGAAGGACCCTGTTGTCAGCCCTGGCCGCCGGCACTGCCGCTGCCACCGTCACAGCCACCGGTGCCGCACTGCCCGCCGAGGCCGCGCGCAAGTGCCGCCGCGCGCAGAAGACCGGCCCGGTCACCGTCGCGTACATCGAGGTCAACGACCACAGCATGCTGAGCGCCGGCAAGTACACCCTGGCGAATGGCGGCGCGCAGGTGATCGACGTCGCGGTGATCTTCGCGGCGAACATCAACTACGACGGCTCGAACGCGTACCTGTTCTTCAACGACCAGGTGACGAACGTCCTGAACAACGTCGCCACGCAGGTCCGCCCGCTGCAGCAGAAGGGCATCAAGGTCCTGCTGTCGATCCTCGGCAACCACCAGGGCGCCGGCTTCGCGAACTTCCCGAACCAGGCCGCCGCGGACGCGTTCGCCCAGCAGCTCGCGGACGCCGTCAACCAGTACGGGCTGGACGGCATCGACTTCGACGACGAGTACGCGGAGTACGGCAACAACGGCACCGGCCAGCCGAACGACTTCTCGTTCGTCTACCTCGTCCAGGCGCTGCGCGCCAAGCTCCCGAACAAGCTGATCACGCTGTACGACATCGGCCCGGCGGCGGATCGCCTGTCGTACAACGGCCAGAGCATCGCGGAGACCTTCAACTACGCCTGGAACCCGTACTACGGCACCTGGGGAGTGCCCGCCGGACCGAGCGAGAAGTCCCGCCTCTCACCGGCCGCCATCTCCTACACCGCCACCAGCTCGTCAACCACCGCAAGCCTCGCCCAACGCACGGTCGACGAAGGCTACGGCGTCTTCCTCACCTACAACCTCACCGAATCCGACACCTCGTCCTACATGACGTCCTTCACCCAAAAGCTCTACAACAGCCCCACGGTCTACAACCCGTAGGTCCAGCCCGGCTGCCAGTTGAACTGCGACTCGATCAGCTCTTCGAGTGGTTGCCCGCTCCCCAGCAGGTGGTCCAGTGCCCATCTGTTGGCGGAGTGGGCGATCACGAGGACGGTCGCGTCGTCGTACCACCGCTTGATGTCAGCCAGGAACGAGCGCGTCAGTTCCAGTACGTCGTTGTAGCTCTGGCCGCCGGGGAACGGCTTGTGGACCCGCTCGACCCGAGGCTGGAGCGCGGCTACCGGAGCCCCGTTGAGTTCGCCGTAGTTGCACTCGCGCAATCTCCAGTCCTGTGCGCGCGGGACGGTCAATCCCGACAGGTCGACCGTCTGCACCGCGCGCCGTAGATCCGAGCTGAAGACCAGGTCGACATCGGCCCGCCGGAACCCCAGTTCGCGCGACTCCTGACGCCCGCGCTCGGACAACTCACCAGGCAGCCACCCGGTCGCAATCCCCCGCTCGTTGTCCACGGTCGTCGAGTGGGTCTCGTATATCAGCCTGGTCACAGGTCACAGCTAACCCCCTTTGCCTTCATTACCGACCGGTATATACTTAAGTTACTCGTGAGTAAGGGAGCTTCTGTGAGCCACTACAAGTCGAATCTGCTGGACATCGAGTTCAATCTGCTCGAGGTGCTGGGCCGTGGTGACGTGCTCGGTCAGGGCCCGTACGCCGAGATGGACGTCGACACCGCCCGTGAGGTGCTCGCGGAGGTCGACCGGCTGGCCAAGCACGAGCTGGCCGAGTCCTTCGCGGAAGCTGACCGGAACCCGCCGGTCTTCGACGCGGCAGCCCATGAGGTCCGGATGCCCGAGGCGTTCAAGAAGAGCTACCACGCCTACATGGACGCCGAGTGGTTCAAGCTCGAGCTCCCCGCCGAGCTGGGCGGTCAGCCGACCCCGCCGTCGCTGCGCTGGGCCGCCGCCGAGCTGGTCCTGGGCGCCAACCCGCCCGTCCACATGTACGCGGCCGGCCCGAACTTCGCGCACGTGCTCTGGCGCAACGGCACCGAGCGCGACCAGAAGATCGCGCACCACATCATCGAACGCGGCTGGGGCGCGACCATGGTGCTGACCGAGCCGGACGCCGGCTCCGACGTCGGCGCCGGGCGCACCAAGGCCACACTGCAGGACGACGGCTCCTGGCACATCGAGGGCGTCAAGCGGTTCATCACCTCGGGCGAGCACGACATGACCGAGAACATCGTCCACCTGGTGCTCGCGCGTCCGCAGGGCATCGAGGGCGTCGGCGGTCCGGGCACGAAGGGCCTGAGCCTGTTCGTGGTCCCGAAGCACCACTTCGACCTCGAGACCGGCGAGCTGACCGGGGAGCGCAACGGCGCCTTCGTCACGAACGTCGAGAAGAAGATGGGCATCAAGGTCTCCACGACCTGCGAGGTCACCTTCGGCGACAGCAACCTCGGCGGTCCGGCCAAGGGCTGGCTGCTCGGCGAGGTGCACGACGGCATCGCGCAGATGTTCCAGGTGATCGAGTACGCCCGGATGATGGTCGGCACCAAGGCGATCGCGACCCTCTCCACCGGCTACCTGAACGCGCTCGAGTACGCGAAGGAGCGGGTGCAGGGCGCCGACCTGACGCAGCCGGCCAAGGACGCGCCGCGCGTCACGATCACCCACCACCCCGACGTACGGCGATCGCTGATGACGCAGAAGGCGTACGCCGAGGCGCTGCGGGCGCTCGTGCTGTTCACCGCGACGTACCAGGACCGTGCCGAGCAGGCGCGGTACGCCGGTGTGCACGACAAGCTCGCCGAAGGCGTCAACGACCTGCTGCTGCCGCTGGTGAAGGGCTACGGCTCGGAGAAGTCCTGGACGCTGCTCGGCACCGAGTCGCTGCAGACGTTCGGCGGCTCCGGCTTCCTGCAGGACTACCCGATCGAGCAGTACGT
>DASSDE010000400.1:0-6644 GCA_035697365.1 Kribbella sp.
GAACGTGTCCTTGTACAGGTTGGCGAGCGGGTTCGTACGGTCGATCCCGCTGTACGCCGGGCACGTGTAGCTGTCGACCCGCGCCTTGGTCGGTGCCGGGGTCGGCGGCTCGGGAGTCTGGCTCGCGGTCGGGTCCGGCGCAGCCTCCGGCTTGGACGCACCCCAGGGGACGACCAGAACGACGGCGAGTACGGCGGCACTCGCGATCACTGCGATCGCGAGCCGCAGGGTCGTCCTGGTGGTGCGCTGATGTCTCGCGGGCATCGTGTCCCCCTCGTCCGGCATGCCGGTTCTGGCCTATACCTGAATACGAGCAGACTGCTGCGGTGTCGGAGTCAGGTGTGAATCGATCGTCCGGAACGTTCGGCGAGCCGACGGAAGGTTGCTGACGGCATCAAGCCTGGTGCCGGCGTACCTCCGTCGATGGTGTCGCCATCGGTTCCCCCCGAAGGAGCGGAGCGGCTCCTCTGCCTAATAGATGTCGCGAGCGACCCAAAAGGTTGCTTTCGGATCTGAGACTTCGCTTCGCTTGCCCGGAAGGGCACATCTCAACGCCCGGAACCCAGCCGCAGTCAGTGCTCGATGGCGTCGGCGATCAGCTCGTTGCGGGCGGCGGCGCCGAGCGGGGTGGTGTGAACACCGTCCCGCAGGTACTGCGCCGGCCGGTTCGGCTGCGACTCGAGGAACCCGGACCAGTCGATGATCCGCAGGTTCGGGTGCCGGGCGACAGCCTCCTCGAGCTGCCGGTTGATCCAGGCGCTGTTCGCGAGGTCGGCGTGCCGGATCGGGGCGGCCACCTTGATCCGGCTCGCGTACACGTTCACCCAATACACGGTCCGGTTCGGTCCTGCGATCCGGAGCGCGCGCTCCAGCTGCGCCGTGAACGCGGGCGGGTCGAAGATGTCGTTGGTGCCGACCGCCATCACGATCCTGTTCGGCAGACCGTAGTGGTGGGACCACTGTTCGAGGGCGTCGACGGCCGCCGAGGCCGGCTGGCCGGACCAGTCGTGGAACGCGATCAGGTCACCGCTGCGGTCGGCCAGCAACCGCTCCAGGGTGGGGCTGTCCTGAACCGCGATGCTGTCGCCGAAGAGGACGACGCCGTCGAAGGCCAGCACATCCCGGATCTGGTCCTCGGTCGAGATCCGGTGGGACAGCGCCTGCCACGGCCCGAGTGTGCCCGATCCGTACGCCCCCGGGCCCTTGGTCGGCACGCTGTAGGCGCCGCCACCGACCAGGGTGTCGGTGCTCTTCGCGCGCGGTTCGAGGACGACGAGCACGCCGCCCAGCGCCGCCAGGACGATCAGCGTCACCACCACTGCGGTCAACGACTCGAGGAACGCCCGCGCCCGGGACACCTTCGGCGGCCCGTCCACGATCTGCGGCAACAAGCCCGCGCCCCCCATCATCTGTCGTCTTCGCACACTTACATGACGCGGTGCCCCGCGAATCCGCTGCATTTGCGCCCGCGCACTGCACCCCCGCGCTCAGTGCTTCAGCGTGTGCCCGTCACTCGTCAGCCGCGCACGAAGGTCCTTGACCTCGTCGCGGCGCAGCTCACGCCGCCGTGGTTCCCCGTCCTCGGCAGCCCGCTGCTTCCTCCTGCGCCACCATTTCACCCCTCCAGCATCCCCGACGGGCCAAGGAACCGGTAGTTTTCCGGTCAGGCCGCAATCCGACGTACGCGCCCGTTGCTGACGAAAAGTGCGCATCCGATCACGAAGAGAATCCATCCGACGACCGACTCAGCCGGCGGTGCTTCCTGCTTGTTCAGCCGGCACGTTCGGCGTCGCTGCGCTCGACACAGAACTCGTTGCCCTCGGGATCGCGCATCGTGACCCAGCCGCGGCCGTCCGGGACCCGGTGGTCCTCGTACACCGTCCCGCCGAGCGACAGGATCCGCTCGACCTCCTCGTCCCGCGTCCGCTCGGTCGGTCCCCAGTCGAGATGCACCCGGTTCTTCACACTCTTACCCTCGGGTACGCGGATCAACAGCAGCCCCGGCGCCGGTGCGGGTGCCTCCACGAGCACCTCGTCGTCCTCCGGCTCGTCCTGGTCGCTCACCGGCCAGCCGGTCACCCTACTCCAGAACTGCCCGAGCTCGTAGGGGTTCGCCGCATCGATGGTGACATGTCGCAAGATCATCCGCAGACCTTAACCAGTCGGGCGGTTTTGAGGTGTCGCGGACTGTCGGTGGGCGGGGTTACTGTGCGGAAGATGGGCGCCGGACCAGAGGGCTCGGCCAGTTTGGGGGAAGGACACTTCGATGGCATCCCGGCTCAATCCGTACATCCAGTTCAAGAACGAAGCACGCGCGGCGATGGACTTCTACAAGGGCGTTTTCGGTGGCGAGCTGTCGGCGAACACCTTCAAGGAGTTCGGCTCGGGCCACGGCCCGGGGGACGACGACCTGTTGATGCACAGCCAGCTCGAGACGCCGAGCGGGTTCACGCTGATGGCCGCCGACACCCCGGAGGGGATGCCGTACAACCCGGGCGAGAACATCGCGATCAGCCTCAGCGGCGACGGCGACGAGCTCCGTGGGTACTACGAGAAGCTGTCCGACGGCGGCAAGGTCACGGTCCCGCTCGAGAAGCAGATGTGGGGCGACGAGTTCGGCATGGTGACCGACCGGTTCGGCATCAACTGGATGGTCAACATCGCGGGCTGACCCCGTGCCTCCCCGGGGAAATCCGGTGTCCCCGGGGAGGCGTCCGCCGCTACCTTTGGCCGGTATGGGACTCAACGACGTGCTCCTCGACCCCATCCGGCACAACAACTGGGCGACCGGCAGCCTGACCAGGTTCTGCCGTGACCAGGGCCTGTCCGCCGAGCAACTGGAGATCACCGGCGTCGGTACGTACGGCGGCATTCTCGCCACCCTCGACCACATCATCCGCTGTGACGGCAGCTACCTGCGCCGGATCGTCGACCGGCCACTCGCGTACGTCGACAGCGAACCGGCAACCGACCTGGACACGCTCGAGCGCTGGAACGCCGAGGCCGGTGAGCTGTGGGAGGTGCTCCTCGCCCAGCCCATCGACGTCGAGCGGGTGATCGTCGTCGACGACAACACCCGCGGTCCCAGGGTCGGCATCTTCATCGCGCAGGCGATCAACCACGCCAACCACCACCGCGAGCAGGTCTGCGCAATCCTCACCGGCCTCGGCATCGAGCCCCCGGACATCCAGGCCTGGGAGTACGCCTGGGAAACCCAACGCATCTGGGACCTCCCCACCCCAGCCCCCACCCCGCAGTAACCGCCCGCCCCTGCACCCTTCGGACGAGCGGAGGGCTGATGGGTTCAGTTGGCGGCGATGGTTTGCATCAGGCCGGCTTCGTAGGAGCCGCCCAGTTGGTTGAAGGTGACAGCCAGCCGGTTGCTTGCGTTGATCATCGCAATCAGCGTGACCAGGGCGATCAACTGGTCCTCGGTGTAGTACTTCGCGGCGCGCGCCCAGGTCTCGTCGGAGACACCCTCGGACGCGTCCGCGAGCCGGGTCGCCTCCTCGGTGAGCGCCAGCGCGGCCTGCTCCTCCTCGGTGAAGACCGTGGAGTGCCGCCAGCCCGCGACCAGCATCAGCCGGGTCGCGGTCTCGCCCTCGGCCGCCGCCTCCTTGGAATGGATGTCGATGCAGTGCCCACAGCCGTTGATCTGGCTGGCGCGCAGCATCACCAGGTTCTGCGTCGCGGGCGGCAGGGAGGCCTCCTGCAGCAGCGCGTGGACGGCGTACAGGCGCTTGGCCAGCTTGGTGCCGAACGCGTTCTGCATCAGATCGATACGGGGTTCCATCGTCTTCGTCCTTACTCCTGGGATCTACTGGACGAACACGAGATGCCCCTGGTCCGGCTGACGTGACGGCCGCGGGACGTGACGAGCGCCATACTGGCCGGGTTGTCACAGGAACCGGGCGACCGGCATCTGATGGGCGACACCTGCGCGGACAAGGAGCAGTCCATGACCGGTACCGACCGAGCCACCGAGGCTTTCGTTGCCCATCGCAACCTGTTGTTCACGGTCGCGTACGAACTCCTGGGCTCCGCGGCCGACGCCGAGGACGTACTGCAGGAGACCTGGCTGCGCTGGGTCACCGTCGACCTGGACACGATCCAGGACCCCCGCGCCTACCTCGTACGGATCGCCAGCCGGCAGGCGCTGCAGCGGCTTCGCACCCTGGGGCGCCGTAAGGAGTCGTACGTCGGCCCGTGGCTGCCTGAACCGCTGCTCACCGCGCCGGATGTCGCCGACGACGTCGAGCTCGCGGACAGCGTCTCGATGGCGATGCTGCTCGTCCTCGAAACCCTCAGGCCCACCGAACGTGCGGTGTTCGTGCTCCGTGAGGTCTTCGGCCTCGAGTACGACGAGATCGCCGCGGCCGTCGACAAGAAGCCGGACGCGGTACGTCAGATCGCGCATCGGGCGCGCTCGCACGTCGCGGCCCGGCGTCCACGCGGTTCGGTCTCCGTGGACGAGACCCGGGACGCCCTGGAAGCGTTCCAGCGGGCTGTGAACACCGGCGACATTCAAGGGCTGGTCGACATCCTCGCGCCGGACGTCGTGTTCCTCGGCGACGGTGGCGGCGTGGTCCAGGCGCTCCCCCGCCCGGTCGTCGGCGCCGACAAGGTGGCCCGCCTGCTCGCCGTCGCGGTCGAACACCTCGCCGAAGGCTCGCTCGAGCTGACCCAGATCAACGGCCGGCCCGCGTTCCTCCTCCGCTTCACCGACGAGGTCGACAGCGTCACCGTCCTGCACGTGGAGAACGGCAAGATCGCCGGCTTCTACGCCGTCCGCAACCCCGCCAAACTCTCCTCCCTGACCAACCCAAGAACCCTCACCCGCTGATCCAGGGAATGCTGGCTGCTACTTGAGGAGGTGGGTGGATTCGGGGACGGGGGTCAAGGGGGCGCCGGATTGTAGGTAGTGGATGACGTTCTGGACAACGAGGTTGGCCATGGCGGCTCGGGTGGGTTGGGTGGCGGAGCCCACGTGGGGGAGGAGGACGGTGTTGGGGAGGGTGAGGAGGTCGGGGTGGACCTTCGGTTCGTGTTCGAAGACGTCGAGGCCGGCGGCCTGGATCGTCTTGGTGCGCAGGGCGTCGACCAGGGCCTGTTCGTCGACGACGGTGCCGCGGGCGACGTTGATCAGGATGCCGTCGGGGCCGAGCGCCTTGAGCACCTCGGCATCGACGAGGTGGCGGGTGCTGTCGCCGCCGGGGATCACGATCATCAGGATGTCGACGTCGGCAGCCAGCTCGAGCAGCGACGGATAGTACTGATAGGCGACGTCCTTCGGGTTGCGGTTGTGGTAGGCAACGGAGATCCCGAACGGCTGCACGCGGTCCGCGATCGCCTGGCCGATGCGGCCGAGGCCGAGGATGCCCATCCGGCGGCCGTGCATGGTTGCGCGGGTCAACGGATACGATCCGTCGGTCCACTTGCCGTCGCGGAGGAACCGCTCGGCCTGACCGAGCTCGCGGATCGTCATCAGCAGCAGACCCAGCGCGGTGTCGGCAACCTCGTCGTCCAGCACGCCGGGCGTGTTCGTGACCAGCACGCCGCGCTCGGCCGCGGCGGCCGCGTCGATGCGGTCGTACCCGACGCCGAAGCTGGCGACCAGCCGGACGGCGGGGAACTGGTCGAGCCACGGGCCGTCGATCGCCGTGCCGCCGGTGGCGACGGCGACGATCTCGTCCCGCCGGGCCGCGAGCACGGCGCCCGGATCGCTCTCCTCCCAGAGCCGGATCAGCTCACAGTGACCGTCCAACCCGGCGGCGACGGCTTCATGCATCGGTCCTGGCATCAGCACGACTGGTAGTCCCATGCCTTCATCCTTGTCGACGACAGCGGCCCCGGACCAGCATTTCTCAGGAACGCCGGCCAAGCGACCTCGGGTCAACGGCAGCTAGTAGAGTCCGGCCGTGATGCGCGCACCCATCGACCCGGCCGACGCTCGCGTGATCGAGAACCTCATCCTCCGGTACGCCATGCTCGTCGACGACGGTGATTTCGCTGCGGTGGGCGAGCTCCTGGCGGAGGCGACGTACCGCGGGAGTGGTGCGCCGCTGCAAGGGCGTGCTGAGATCGAGCAGTGGTTCCGTGACACCCTGATCGTCTATCCGGACGGCACGCCGCGTACTCAGCACGTCACGACCAACATCGCCGTGCACCGCAGTTACACGAGTGACGACGAGGCGACTGCAGACTCGTACGTGACGGTCCTGCAGGCAGCGCCGGGCGACCTTCCGCAGATCATCGCCGCCGGGCGCTACTACGACCATTTCGCAAGCCGCGAAGGCCGCTGGCGCTGGATCGAACGCTCCGTTGACATCCGCCTCGTCGGCGACGTCAGCAAGCACCTGCGGTCGTGAGACCGCAGGTCGCTCGACGCCATCGTGCAGCAGGTCCTTCGGGACGTACGGTCAGACGGTCCAGCCGCCGAGGTTGAGGTCGGCGACGACGATCGGCTGACCGGTTGCGAGTGACTCGTTCGCGGCGATGCCGACCGCGACCGCGCGGACGCCGTCGTGGACGTCGGCGGCGCGACCGAGCGGGTCGTTGCCGGGGCCAACGAACAGGTCGTCGTACAGCAGCTTGTCGCCGCCACCGTGGCCGCCTTCGCCGCGCGGGATCTCGACCTCGACCGC
>DASSDE010000401.1:0-4872 GCA_035697365.1 Kribbella sp.
GTCCGCGTCACCTTGACACCGGTGAGGCCGCCGCCGTGCGTGTCGGCGTTCTCGAAGAGATTGCGGAACAGCCGGCCGAGCCGCGCCTTGTCCGCGGCCACCTGCACCTCACCCACCGCGTCGAGCATCGCCGGCTCGTGACCGACCTCGCCGAGCACCTGGCGGAGCAGTTGCCCGAGGTCGAGGACCACGGTCGGGCGGCCATCGAGCCCGGCATCGGACCGCGACAGCTCCAGCAGGTCGTCGAGAAGCCGGCGGAAGCGTTCCAGGTCCGCGGTGACCAGATCCAGCACGCGTTGCGACCGTTCGGGCAGCTCGTCGCGGCGGGCGTTCAGCAGATCGACGCTGCCGACCAGGGTCGTCAAGGGGGAGCGCAGTTCGTGGCTCACGTCCGCGGCCAGCCGCGCGTCGCGATTGATCCGCTGCTGCAGCGTGTCGACCATGCTGTTGAACGAACCAACAATCGTGGCCAGCTCCGGATCATCGGTCGGGTCGAGACGTTCGTCGAGTTCCCCGCCGGCGATCGACGCGGCCGTGACGGCGACCCGGTTGAGCGGCGTCACCACGGACCGGCTGGCCCAGGCACCCAGGACGGCACCGGCCGTGGCCGCCAGCAACGCGCCGCCGAGCAGGATGCTGCTGAGCAGCCGCAGGTTGCCGTCGAGCTCCGTGAGCGGCGAGATCTCGTAGAAGTCCGCGCCCACCGAGGGCACCGGTACGCCGATCACCATCGACGGCCCGTCCGCGCTGCGGAACCGCTGCATCGCCGCCTGCCCGGACGAGACCTGGTCCCGGACGTCGGCCGGTACGACGTCCCGCCCCTGGTCCAGCGCGGAGGCGTACCACTGCCCGCGCCACTGCAGGATGATCGTGTGCCCGGCCGGCGTCCCCGAGGCGGTCAGGATCTCCGACACGTCCGCACCCGCGCTCTCCAGCCGGCGCTGTACGAAGACCGCGTCCGCGAACGCCTGATGCCGTACGACCCGCTCCCGCTGCGCCAGCAGATACCCGCGGGCCAGCAGGTACGTACTGGTCGCGAACACGGCCGCGACCAACAGCGCCATCAGCCCGAAGGCGAGGATCAACCGGTGCCGCAGCCCGAGCGTCCGGCGCCTCATCGCGGATCGAGGCGGTAGCCCATCCCTCGCACGGTGACGACGATCTGCGGTTTGCCCGGGTCGCGCTCGATCTTCGTCCGCAGCCGCCGGATGTGGACGTCGACGATCCGCTCGTCGCCGTAGTACCCGTGCTCCCACACCGATTCCAGCAGCGACGGCCGGCTGAGCACGCGCCCGGTCGGCTGGGCGAGCTCGGCGAGCAGGCGGTACTCCGTGACGGTCAGCGGCACGTCCTGCCCGTCGAGGACGGCCGCACCGCGCGCGGTGGACAGTACGAGGTGATGCTCGGGGTCCCCGTCCAGGACGATGTCCGGCTCGGTGGCGTCGGTACTCGTCCGCAGCCGGCGGCGCAGTGCGCGCAGGCGGGCCGTGATCTCCTTGACCTGGAACGGTTTGGTGACGTAGTCGTCCGCGCCCGCTTCCAGCCCGGCGACGATGTCGTGGGTGTCGGACCGGGCGCTGACGATCACGATCGGGATGTCGCTCATCCGGCGGACCTCGCGGATGCAGGTGTAGCCGTCGACCTCGCCGAGCATCAGGTCGACCATCATCAGATCCGGCAGCTCCGCCCGCGCCAGTTCCAGCGCGGTGGGCGTGTCCGCAGCCTCGGCGACCCGGTAGCCCTCGTCCTCCAGGGCGAGGCGCAGCACGGTACGGATACGGTCGTCGTCCTCGACGACCAGGACCTGCATCGGCATCGTCACATCCTCGCAAGTCCGTCGCGGGTTGTACGCCTCGGGGCAGCCATGTCATCCGATCGTAAAGAAGGGCTGCGACCCGGCGTCATCTGATCGTCAACTGCGCGCAGCACCGATCTCAAAGTCCGCACTCCAGAGTGGTACCACCACTTCGGAAGGATCCGCCATGACCGACACCGCCCACAGCCCGCTGCCGCAGCGGGCGATCGTGACGTTGTCCGACAGCGACGTCGGCGAGGGCGCGGACGGCAACTCGGCCGCCCTGCGCTGGCGGCTGCGCGGTCTGGTCATGGAGGGGGCGAGCCTGGTGATCGTCGACGTCTCCGACCTCGACCAGATCTCCTCGACCCTGCTGGCCGCATTGCTAGACACGCATCGCGTCTGCCGGCGGCGCGGTGGTGGCGTGGTGATCCGGCACGCGAGCCGGAAGATGACCGACGTACTGCGCCGCACCGGGCTGGACCGGGTGTTCGACGTCGAGGCGGCCTGACCGGTGAGTGTTCCCGAGGAGGACCGTCGCCCGCGGTACGTCGATGTCACGATCGTCGAGTTCGCTGCCCACACGGCGTACCTGGATCCGCTGACCGGGGTCGGCTACCTGGTGGCGCCGCGGCCGGAGACCGATGTGGACGCGTTGATCGATCCGCTGGTCGAGGCGGCCTGGTCGGAGCGGCTGGAGGGCTTCGGCGGCCCGGCACCGCTGTCGCTGCACGCGGCCGATCGTGAGCGCGCGCTGGCGCATCTCAGCGAGCTCGGCTGGGCGCTGCTCTACAACGAGGACGGGTACGTGGAGACGGCGGGCCGTACGACCGACGGCCGCGAGGCCCTGTGCATCTACGGCGATCCGGAGACGCCGGATCCGTCCCTGGACGCGATCGACTGCGCGGTCATCGCGCTCGACATCGCCGCAGATCTTGATCTTTGACCGGGCTGCTCGGGTGCCGGTGACAGCCTCCCCCCAGAAATACCGTCACCGGCACCCTGACGCCCGACTGTAGGCGGTCACCCACCGTCCAGACCCGCGTCCGGGCAAAGCGTCATGAACTCTCAAAGTGCGCTCAGGCCCTTGAAAGCCGTGGTGACGCCGCCCGCGACAGCCAGCAACAGGACCAGGAGCCGGGCCGTCCGGTCCGGGATGCGACCGGCCAGAACCGCGCCGAGCCCGGCCCCGAGCAGGAGCGCACCGGCTGCCACCAGCCATTCATGGCCGGTGAGCGGCGGAACACCGCGGGTGATCAGGGAGAAGACATTGACCAGGGCTCCATAGAACAAGGCGTTCGGGACGAACTCGCGGATCGTCCAGTTCGCGTTCACGGCGTACAGCGAGACTGGCGGACCGCCCAGCCCGGCCGCCGTGTTCATGAAACCGCCCGTCGCGCCGGCCGTCAGCGCGCCGCCGAGTCCTTTGAGGGCCCGTACGCGCAACCCGCTCAGCAACATTCCGGCGGTAGCGGTAACCAGAACGCCCATCACCAGCAGGAGCACCGGCGCGGGCAGGATGTGCGCGAACCATGCGCCGAGCGGAGCCGTACATGCGGCCGCGATCACCAGCGGAACCATCGCCTGCAACCGCACGTGCCGCCACCCGCGCGACAGGCCGAGTACGCACACCAGCCCGGCGGCGCAGTTCGCGAACGAAACGCCGTCCACCGGGCCGAGAACCATCACCAGCGCGGGCACCGAGACGAGCGCGAAGCCCATCCCGGTCAGCCATTGCACGAACGCGCCGAGCAGTACGACACCGCCGAGAAGGAGGAGTTCCACTACAGGTCGGTGTAGCCGAGCCAAGGTCCGGCGGCGAAGTCGGCCGTCGGCGAATCGAGTGCTTCCAGTTCCAGTACGACAAGGTTGTTCGGACCGTCGACGAGCAGCGGCGCGGGTACGTACAGCGTCTCCTGCGGCCCGCGGCGCCAGTACCGGCCGAGGCAGAAGCCGTTGATCCACGCATAACCCTTGCCCCAGGCATCGGTTCGGAGGAACAGGTCGGACTTCCCGTCGGCCTCGAACGTCGTCCGCCACGCCGTCGGCCCGGTACCGACCGCCGACGGCGTCGGGCCGGCTGCCTGCCAGAGCTGCGGCAGCCGGTCGAGGTCGATACCGCAGACCGACCAGCCGGTGAGCTCGGTCGTGCCGAGCCGGACCGGCCCGATCAGGCCCTTGGCTTCGCCGATCCGCGGTCCGTAGTTGACGCGGCCCTGGTCCTCGACCACCAACTCGAGCCGCCCGCGGGTGTGCGGGAGCATGATCGTGCGTTCGTGACGTTCGCGTTCGAGGATGCCGACCGGCGCGCCGTCCAGGAACACCTGCACCCGGTCGCGGACCTCGGCGAACGTCAGCAAGGCCGGTCCGCCCTGCCGCAGCTCGGCCCGGAAGATCGCCAGTCGCGCATCGAGCTGGTCGAGCGTCGGTACTGTCGCGTGGTCCGACCAGTCGCCTCCGGGACAGGCGAGCAGACCGACCGGATCGGCCAGCGGGACGGAGAACTCCGGCGCGGGCACGGCTGCGGCCGGCAGCGCCTCCGGCACCGGAGCATACTTCGCGATGACCTCACGGAAGGCGTGGTACTTCGAGGTCGGGTGACCGGCCTCGTCGAGTGGCGCGTCGTAGTCGTACGACGTGATCGTGGGGCGGTACACGCCCTTGTCGTTGGCGCCGTTCGACAGTCCGAAGTTCGTACCACCGTGGAACATGTAGATGTTCACCGACGCCCCGGCCGCGAGCAGCGCGTCGAGTTCCGCGGCGGCGTCGGCCGCACTGGTCGTGTGGTGCCGTCCGCCCCAGTAGTCGAACCACCCGTCCCAGAACTCCATACACATCAGCGGCCCTGTCGGCTGGTGCCGACGCAGCGTCGCCAGTCGCTCCGCGGCGTGCGATCCGAACGACGCGGTCCGCAGTACGCCGTCGAGCGAGCCCGCGGTGAGCATCTCGTCGACGGGCTGATCCACCGTGACGAGCGGGACCGTGGTGCCGGCGTTCCGGATCACCTCGGCCAGCGTCTTCAGGTACGTCTGGTCGTCCCCGAAAGCGCCGTACTCGTTCTCGACCTGGACCAGGAG